>CALMFL010000254.1 GCA_937862595.1 uncultured Fidelibacterota bacterium | reverse complement strand
CATCGACGGCTGCAACCTGAAGGAATTTTTCCTGAAGCTGTCCGGGCGCGATCAGGTAGCGGCCGCCGAGCATGTTCACCACATTCCAGTTCAGTCCGTTCTTCGTATAGAGGCAATGCTCCCGGAGATCCTGGATCGTTTGAAGCTTGATCGCGCTGTAGCCGCTGATGGTCGGATAGAAATAGCTGTAATGATTGCTGTCTTGGCCCAGGGCGAAGGCGCGCGCGTCGACGGGCCGGCTTCCCAGGAAGCGGGTGATCTCGGTCTGGCGGAATTCCCGGCGTTCCTGGCTTACGGGGTCGCCGAGCGGAATTTGCTTATAGGCCCGGCGGGTCACGCCGAAGAGTTCCAGCGCGATCAGCGAGCCCAGCAGGACGTACATGAGGACGGCTTTGATCTTCCTGAAGCTGTAGGCGATCAGCAGGCCGCCGGCGCTCAGGACAAAGACCAGCGCCTTCAGGACATCCGCCCGGAGAAATTCCTTCCGGATCCCCGAAATGACCGTCATGGTCTGCGCGCCGTAACGCGCGGCTTCCCCCGCCTTGGCGTAGGCAAAGCCGCCGCTGAAGGCCAGAAGGATCAGCAGAACGGCCGCCGCGCTTCCGAAAAAGACGGCGATGAACTTCCAGTTCCGCTTTCCGGCTTCTTCGACCGCGGTCATGATCCCATAGGCGGCCAGAACGACCCAGGCAAAGAAGGCCATGTTCATGATCATGGACGGGACGCGGAAGGTGGAGAAATACGGGACCAGATTGAAGAATAATTTGTAGAGCGGCAGAAAATGCCGGCCGAGCGCCAGCAGAACCGCAAAGACCGAGAACACGGTCAGGCCGCGGACGAACCCGTCCTTTTTCCAGCGGCCGGCGGCCCCCATGACCGCAAAGAGGAAGATCAGCATGCCGACAAAATCATAACTTTGAGTAAAAGGCATTTCACCCCAGTATCCGGGAATAGTCCGGCCTTTCAGCTGGGGATAGGCGCTGCCGTCATAGACTTCCTGCGAGAGCCCGCCGGCAAAGCGCGGGATCACAAAGCTGACGATCCCCTTGCCGTCAAGCGACCAGCGGGTCGCGTAGTCAAGTCCGGCGCCCTTGGTCTGCGCGGCGTCCGCGGTTCCTTCCTCCATCTGCACGGCGTTCCCGCCGCGGGTGGAATAGGGGGAATACTCCTCCAGGCTGATAAAGGGCTGGCTTGAGACCGCGACCGTAAGGACGATGCCGACGGCCACTTTGACCGCAAGGTCGGCGAAGACTTTCCATTCTTTTTTAAAAAGCGGGCGGAACGCCGGAATGAGAAACAGGAACAGCAGGATCAGGATGCCGTAGAAAACGACCTGGATATGCTGGGTGCGCGTGATCCAGGAAAAAGCGGCCGCAAAAAGCCCGACCGACAGCCAGCTGCGCTTGTCGATCAGGTAATTGAAGCTCAGCACCAGCCAGGGTATGATCATAAAGGCGCGCATTTTGGCGAAATGGCCGACATGGATCAAGGCCATCCAGTGGGGCAGCAGCATAAAGGCAAGCGCCGGAATGAGGGCGATGTACCACGGCACCTGCTTATACCGCAAAAGAAAAAAGACGCCCAGTGCGCCGGCAAGATAATACCAGAAGAACTGGTAGATCAGCTTACTGAGCAGATTGATCAGGCTGTCGACATGAAGGATCCCGGGTGTGATCCGGGGATAGACGGGCGTCCCTGCGAACATGTTCGGGTTCCAGAGCGCTTTTTCACCGCTCTCATTTTCATATTCGGTGAGCAAATGCGTGCTGCCTTTGGACGCCGAAATGTCAACGCCGGCAGGCCTCTGGCCCTGGAATATCATGGGCGAAAAAAAATAGAAAAGCGGGATCAGCAGCGCCGCGGCAATGAACAGGGTTCGAAGCCAATGATGAGTTTTGAGTTGTTCCGTCATAATTCCCTCCTGATTATGAATAGTAATGCTTGACAAATCCGGCCTTTTCCTTCCCTCCGAAAACGACCCGGCGGATCAGGGCGCCCCCGAATCCCAGCCCGTAGCCGAGGATCTGGATCGGAACGACCAGCGGAATGAAGGGGAATACCCGGATATCCTTGTATTTTACGACGCCGTGGAGCGCCATCAGCAACAGCAGGACGATCCCGGCCAGCAGAACGGGCCACAGGACCCCGGGCCATATGGCAAGGCAGACCAGGAGCCCGAT
>CALMFL010000253.1 GCA_937862595.1 uncultured Fidelibacterota bacterium | reverse complement strand
AATATCGGAAGAAGTATTCAAAACCATTACGGCAGGAATGTATTTATGAAGGGCAAACCTGAGACAACACTGCTGATCGTCGAACAGCACCGGCACCATGGTGAGGAAATTTATCATGATGTCAGATCATTTTTCGATCACTATCATGTCGCCACCACCGTGAAGGAAGCCCTGATCCTCTTTGAAAAACATGAATTTGACATGGTCATTGCCAACCCCTTCTTTGCAGACGGAAGCGGACGCATGTTCATTACCTCCCTGAGGCAAAAAAAACAGCGCTATACGCCCCCGATCATCATTGTGAGCACTCTTCCGTCTGAAAAAGTCAAGCTCGATTTTTATTCCTACGGCGCCGACGCCTATTTCGAAATACCCTACGACAAGGTGAAATTTACGGCGACGGTCAGGGAACGGCTCGAACGTCATCTCCGCGATATCGAAAATAAAGGGATGGACACGGTCACCGGCTTCGGGACGCGTCTGGAACTGGAGCAGGATTTTACCCTGGATCAGAAAATGCTGCAGACACAGAGCGGCAGCGGCATCCTGGGGCTGATCGCACCGGTCGGGATCGATTTTGTGATCCGCGACTTCGGGCTTGAAGCGGGGGACAGGCTGATCAAAACGCTTACCGGCCTGATGAAGCAAATGTGTTCGGAAAAACTGCAGGCCGCGTCCTGGACGCAAAAGTCCATCGTATTTGCGATCATGAACAAATCGGAGCGGGAAGTGATCGGAGGACTGGAAAATATCAGGGTCCGGTATCTTGAGCTTGTCAAGGATATTACCCGGCTTTCGATCACACCCGGTCTGCGCGCCGTGATCTCAACCATCAACGCGGAAGAGACGCTCGAGGAACAGGTCAAAAAGCTATCTGGACAGCTGATCGTTATTTCCAAACAACCCGACGCCAGGCCGATCCAGTTCTACGGCGAGACCTCGCCCCTGAAACGGAAGGTGGTTCTGGCCGACCCGGATCCCGTTTCATGCAACATTATCACGCACCGGCTGACAAAAGACGGATTTTTCCCAAGGGTCGTCAGGAACACTCAGGAGATCGCAGCCCTTAAGGACAAGCACGATATTGCCGTCATCCTGGTTGACACCCTGGTGCCCGAGGGCGGGATCGAAATGGTCCGCGCGCTCCACCGCATCCCCGAACTCGCCGCGGTCCCCCTCATGATCTTAAGCCGCTTCGGGCACGAGGAAGAGATCGCGGAAGCCTTCGAGGCGGGAGCGGAGGACTATCTGATGAAACCCCTTTCCCTGGTGGAATTGTCGGCGCGCGTCAAACGACTCTCCGAGCTGACGCCATGACCGATATCCTGAACACCTTTATCAGCCGTTTTATGCATGACAGCAATGATAAAGTTGTCCTGACCCTTCTGCTTGCGATGATCCTGTTCTTTTTTGCCGTGACGGTCATTCTGTTCTTTGTGACGGTTTATCTCCGGGTTTACAATAACATTAAGGAAGGGCGCGATCGCGTGCTCCATGCGCATTGGGATCCTGTCATTTTGGGTGTTGCGGACGAAAGCATCCACATCCTGGACGGATTCAGACATCTCAGAAAAAAATATTCGATGACCTATTTGCTCTACCTTGAACAGTATATCGATCTGCTGAAAGGAAAAGAGCGGGACCGTCTGATCACGCTCGGCAAATTGTCCCTGAAGAACGTTTACCGCGACCTCAGGTGCCGCAGGCGGAAAAAGATCATGCACGCCCTGCACATGATCGGCCTGTTCCGCCCCGAGGAGCAGATAGCCAATTATACCTTTGACCCGCGGAACGTTGAAATGAGCCTTATCACGATACGTGAAATGAGGACGATCGATAATATCCGGATAAAAGAACAGCTGGTGCACATGATCTTCATGTTCAATTATGTAAGTCCGATGTATATTAAAAACATCCTGGTTGACATGGGGGAAGATATCGTGCCCCTGCTGCGGCAGATCATCCGGGAGCGCTATGACAGTCCCTTCCAGCAGATCATTGCCCTCGAAACGATCAGCAGCCTCCATCTTGCCGACCTGCTGGAACTGTCCGAAGAGGTTCTGAGCAAAAGCAGTCACCCCGGGGTGATTGCCGCCTGTCTCCGTTTTATTGAAAATGTGGGGGATGCGAGCCAGAAGGAGAGGGTTCTCCCCCTGCTGTCGGACCGGAATCCCGCGGTGCGTCAGGCGGCGGTGCGCGCCTATATTTCCGTTGCAGACAAGATCACCCGGAAAGAAATTGCGGCATTTTTCAATGATGAGCATGTGATGATCCCGGTCAGTGCCGCCCGGAAATTGCAGGAGGTCAGCGCACTACCCTATATTTCACTGAACGAGATCGATACCTTCCGCTGGGCCGATATTTACAAACGCATGGTGTATTGAATGATGAAGCTCATTTTACAGATCATTACCTATTTCAATTACGTGGTGTTTATTTATTTCATCACGCTGAACATCTGGTATTTTGCCCTGAATATCATCGCGTACCGCGGTCTGAAAAAATACATGCTGCGGCTGGACCTGATGAAACCCGACGATAAACTGCTGATGAACAGCGCCCCGCCGGTAACCCTGCTGACGCCGGCGTTCAACGAATCCGAGAACTGCGTTGCTTCGGTCCAGAGCCAGCTGAAGATCCAGTATCCCGACATGCGCATCCTGTTCATCAACGACGGGAGTACGGACGATACGCTCGAAAAAATGCTTGCGACCTTTGAGATGGTGCCCGCTTTCCTGCCTCAGGTCTCGTTTATCGAGACCCGCCCCGTCAGAGAGATCTACCGGAGCAATCTTTATCCCGATCTGTGGCTGATCGACAAGGAGAACGGAAAAAAAGCCGACGCCCTGAACGTGGGCATCAATTATTGCCAGACGCCGCTGTTCTGCGCCATCGACAACGATTCCATGCTGGAGCAGGATTCCATTGCCCGGGTCGTGATGCCGTTTATCGAAGATACGCGGACCATCGTCAGCGGCGGGATCATCCGGATGGCGAACGGGTGCACCTTTGAGAACGGCCACATTACCCGGGTGGACCTTCCGCGCAACCTTTTGGCGCAGTTCCAGGTGATGGAATACCTCCGCGCATTTTACGGCGGACGCCTTGCCTGGGATGTCCTGAACGCCTCCCTGATCGTTTCCGGAGCGTTCGGACTCTTCCGTCATTCCCTTGTCGTGGCGGCAGGGGGATATCAGCATAAAACGATCGGGGAAGACATGGAACTGATCGTACGGCTTCATAAGTACTGCGGGGACAATAAGATCCCCTACAAAATACGCTATATCCCCGATCCGGTCGCCTGGACGGAAGGTCCGACGACCCTGAAAAAACTCGGACGGCAGCGGGACCGCTGGCAGCGCGGTCTGCTGGATTCCATCCTGCGGAATATCGGCATGCTGTTCCGCCCGAAATATAAAGCCGTCGGGCTGCTTGCCATGCCGTTCTACTTTATTTATGAAATGCTCGGTCCTCTGATCGAGATCGCCGGATACCTCATTTTCTTCTTCCTGATCCTGATCGGCTATGCCAGCACAACCTATGTGATCGCCTTCCTTCTGGTGGCGGTCGTCCTGGGAATGTGCCTTTCCGTTTTTTCCCTGGTCCTGGAGGAACTCAGCTTTCACCGTTACCCGAAATTCAGCCACCTGCTCCGCCTGATGCTCGTGGCGCTCATTGAGAATATCGGGTACCGTCAGCTGAACAGCTGGTGGCGGATCAAGGGGACCTGGTCCTTTATGAAAAAAAAGCAAAACTGGTATTGAATGATGAAAAAAAAGATCGTGTACGGGTTGAGACATACGCTGATAAAATTTGCATGGGTGATCGTCTGTGCGCTGATCCCGGGATTATCCCCGGCGGGGGACTACGAAGTGCTCCACGAGCAGGGAAAAAGCCTTTACCGTTCCGGCAATGACCCGGAAGCGTTTGAGGTTTACCGGCAAATCCTGGACCAGTACCCCGGCGATGCGGATGCCCTGCTGTTCCGCGGCCGCCTCTATGCCAGAATGGGACAGTATGATCTTGCGGAAAAGGACCTGCTTCAGATCATTGACAAGGTCCCCGCTTATCTCGATGCCTACGAAGCCCTGGCGACGGTTTATTTCTGGGACCGTAACCTGGAACGGGCGCGAAACATCTTAACGCTGTGGATCCAGCGCGATATGGAAAATCCGGCGGCCTATCTCCTGTCCGCCCGGGTTGCGGTCTCCGGAAGGAACGAGGCGGCCGCCCGGACCTTTCTGGATGAAGCCCTGCATTACGGCGCCGGTCCCGATGAGGTTGAGGCGCTGCTGCGTCTGATCAACGGTCCTGTCAGCAAGACGCCCTGGACTGCGGGAGTTTCCTATGAATATCTGATCGTGGATCAGGACCGGCCCGACTGGCAGCAGCAGCAGGCCTATGTCAGCCATGATTTCACGGCTCTGCTGGCGACCCTGGAATTCAACCGCTATGACCGGAACGATACGAGCGACGTCGGACTGGTTCTGGACACCTATTATAAATTATGGAAAAAAGCCTACATGAACGGCCGCATCCAGGCAGGGATAAGCGGCGCTTTCCTGCCCCGCGCCGACCTGACCTTCGAGATCTTTCAGGCCGTGGGCACGCGCCATGAACCCGCGATCGGGTACCGGCTGATGCATTTTGATTCTCTGCTTGTCCATATCCCGTCCATCGCCTGGGCCTCATATCCCGGGAACTGGTATGTCCGGGACAAGATCAGCCTGATCATCAATGAAACCCTGAGCTGGCAGAATCAGTTCACCGTGCGGTATCTCTTTGAAAACGCGGATAACTACCTGCAATTCATGAACGTTCTCGGAACCGATTTCAACGTATTCAATCAGGAATGGAATCAGAGCGTATCGTTTGCGCTGGGGGGATCCGTCTGCCTGAGCGAGCATATCGTTGCCGTTTCCTCGCTGTCCTGGACACGGGATGAATTTCTTCTGAACCGCATCGGAGGATCGCTGGGTCTTTCTTATCGTTGGTAAAAGGTATTTTTAGCGGCGGGGATCAATCCCTAAACAGCTTTTCATAATGGCACTGAAGCAGGGCGCCGGTCGTTTCATCCCGCAGATG
>CALMFL010000252.1 GCA_937862595.1 uncultured Fidelibacterota bacterium | reverse complement strand
CGTCGGGCACGGCGGAATTGTAATGATATTCCCGCATGATCATTTCGGAATCACGTTTGTTAAGCACGTTTGAGATATGCATGTGGGTGACAAGATAAGCCTGGCTTTCAGGATCCATCTGTTCATATCCTTTGATCGTCAAAACCTTATGCAGCCGCTCGTCAAAATCATAGCTTTCAGAACGAACGCTGACGTATTCGTTCTGAGTGATCCAGCTGTCCTTATATAAAAAGCCGTATTCATCCTCTTTGCTGCGGTCGGCCGGTACGGAGCGGATCTTCCAGCAAGGTTCCCCGTCCAGGGTCTCCACACCCATAAGTTCATAACGGAAGTCATCGGGATTGGGAGCCGACATGTCGGCATTGGTAAATTCCGAACCCATGAAGGCCTTGCTCTTTTCGCCGGAAACGATGCGCCGGGAGGTACTGCCGGCGGGCATGTAAACCCACATGTCGTCCTCGCGGTCCTCATAATCGACGATCAGCATTCCCATGCCCCGCACATCGGCGGGTTCAAGAAAACGGATCAGACGCTTTTCGATATTCCCGGGATAGGTCTTTGATGCCAGAACCGTCGTGCGTACGCGTTCATTGCCCTTGGCATTCCGGATGATCAGCGTTGAGACGGCCTCCAGTCCGCTGAGCTGTGTCCTTGATCGCGCGGTTTGCATGATCTCGCGGGCGTCCTGCGCGAACAGCGAGGCGCCGAGCATCAGTGAGAACAGCATTGAAAATACGATATTCATTTTTTTCTCCTTTTTTCCAAAAATGCGGGTTTCCAGACCATGCACATAGCCGGTACGAGTACCAAAGCGGCCATGAGGCACACGCTGATCGAGATAATGACAAGAAAGCCGAAATACTGGACCGGCCTGAACGCCGAAAAGATCAGCGCGGCGAACCCTACGATCACCGACCAGGCATTGAACACAATGCCCTTCCCGGAACCGAGCAGGGTAATGCGGACCGCTTCTTCGGGTGTTTTTCCCTTATGGTGCTCGCTTCGGTATCTCCACAGGAAGTGGATGGTATAATCCACGCCGATACCGATCATCAGGGATGAGAGCAATGCGGTCGCGGCATCCAGCCGGACACCCGAATAGCCCATGATGCCGAAGAGAATAAGTTCGGCCAGCAAGAGCGGAAATGAGGCAAAGAAGCCGGCGCTCACGGACCGGAAGACGAGCATCAGGATAAGCGCGACGGCAATAAAGGCGAAGGCCAGGGACTTGACCTGCCCGCTGACGATGGACAGGTTCATATCCGAGGTGATCAGCGCGTGGCCGCCCAGTACGCTCACGTCGGGATCGTTGCGCATGAGTTTCTCAATAAAACGGACGACATTCCGGAT
>CALMFL010000251.1 GCA_937862595.1 uncultured Fidelibacterota bacterium | reverse complement strand
GGGGATGTGATCGACGTTGTCATGGTCTGCAATGGCGACAACTTCGCAGCCGCGCCGCTTCGCCAGTGCGATCAGGTCCCGCGGATCCAGGGTTCCGTCCGAGAACGTGCTGTGCACGTGCAGGTCAAGAAAGATGTTCTGTGCGTTTGCGCCGTTCATGGGCATTTCATGTTCCATGGTTTGATGTCCGGATCGCGGCGGCGGTCCGCCCGGTCATGTTTCCTGTGTTTTCAATGCCTGTAAATTTACCACCGGTGCGGACGGGATAAAAACGATTTATCCACTTTCGCATCAGGCCAGGGACCCCATCGGATCCCAGGGTTCCAGTACGAGGGGTTCGCTTTCCCACGCCCGGAGCAGTGCCGCGGACAGGTGTTTTTTATGGATCACCAGCTGGTATACGTAGTGTTCGAACCAGGCGTCGCTCATGACGAAATAGCCGTCCTTGCCGTTCTTGTCGCCCCAGCTGTTCTCGACCTTCCAGCGGTTCGGGGCTTCGTCGACAAGGTTCACGCCGGTCAGGACCATCGCATGGGTCATCAGGCTCTCGCCGTAATCCAGCCGGCCGCCCTTATCCAGTCCGAAAGCAATCCCGAGCGCATGTTCGTAATCGTAGACGTTCTCATCCAGTATGCCGGCTTCGCGCTTCATTTTCTTTCCCACGTCGCTTCCGAACCAAACCGGCGTTCCCGCCTTGAGTTGTTTGACCGCCAGGCTGCGGAACACCGGCATGTCCACGTTCAGGTATTTGACCGGCTTCCCGCCTTCGACGTTCCCGAGATACCGGACGGTGAAGGTGCGGTTGAAGGGCTTGTCCGCCGTGGGCGCATTGATCACGCTGATATAGTTTTCCAGGTCCTTCCCGATGTAGCGCGCGCAGAATTCGCGGGGCGTGCAGGCGGGGTCCCGGTGGAATTTCTTTTTCCTGTCGACATATTCAAAGACAAAGCCCGCCGGCGGTATGCCGAGGAAAAGGGTCAGCAGGCGGTAGAATTCCCCGATCATCCGGGCTTTTTCCCTGCGCAGCGCGGACAGCGTCTCCCCCCGTGAGAACGCGTTTCGCAGGTCTGAGGCGTATCCGCGCAGGACCAGGGTCAGGGTCTCGTTCATCCTGCCCGAATTGCTGCTGGAGTAGGTCTCCGGCATGACGTATTTCGGGACGACGCCGTATTTTTCGACCAGGGCGGTGAACATATCCCACTGCCCGCCGTCCTGCAGGGGGTCCTTCAGCAGCCACATGAGCAGCCGCGAGTTAAGCGGTTCTTCGAGGGTCTCCAGGATATTCTCTAAAAAATAATTCGCCTTCTCCAGTTTGTCGTAGAACATCTGGTAGGATTGGGACAGTTCAAAATTCTCCAGGTCCAGGTCCTTCATGATCTTGTAGCGCAGGGTGTTCAGTCCCGCAAAAAGCCAGCAGCGGCCGCTTTTGTTCTGCGAGGTGATCTTGCCCGTTTCGAGCTCCAGGGAAAAGGTGTAGGGGTGCAGGGCGGCCGAACGGGGATCCAGCGCGGCCTCGTCCAGTCCGACATTGGCGATACTGTGGCGGACGGTGCGGTCCCCGCTCCGTTTCAAAGTTTCGTTCTCCCGTTCTGCGAGCCACGAGGAGGACAGGGCTGTGCGCTTGTTCATGATGCGGTCTCCTTTTACATTGAAATAATGTACAAAAATATCTCCGGCAAATACAGCATTATTATGCCGGGGCAGATCGGAGAGAGGGGCGTCAGACCGAAAAACATTCCCTTGACAAGAACCCTGTTTTACATGTATTTTATAGATAAGTAACTATAATTAAGGGGTCATTCCCGGACGTTGGGGCAATTCGCCGGTGCAATTGCCTGAATCTTGCACGATCCCCGAACAGAAGCTTATAAGGAGCCACAATGAGACCGATCAAAACTTTTGCTGCACTCTTGCTTTTGGCACTGCTCGTGCTGACATCCTGCGGCGGTCCGACGTCCGAGGATTACTTCCCCCTGAAGAAGGGGTATGTCTGGACCTACAGCATCGACAACGGAGCGATCACAAAGACGGTAGAGAATTTCGAATCCCGGAAGCTGGAAAAAACCCGGGTTATCCCGCAAAGGACCGATATAGCGGGGAAAAATTCCTTTATTTTCCTGAGCGAGACCGGAAAGGGCATTATCGCCTTTGCCGCGCAGGCGCCCGACGCCACCGAACCGGCGATCCTGGAAAACCAGGAATATGTTCTGAAAAACCCCTTCTCGCCCGGCACAAGCTGGGACCGGCAGGTCAAGACCACGCTCATGATGGAGGTTCTCCCCCTGACGCTCACCTTTACGGTTGCGGATAAAAAAGAGACCGTCACCGTTCCCGCCGGGACCTTTGAAAAATGCGTCAAGGTCGTGGGGAAAGGCTATGTGGAAAAGGACAAGGGGCTGATGGGCCTGGTCCGGGTCACGGTGGTCCAGCAGGACTGGTACGCGCCGGGTGTGGGACTGATCAAATCCGTCACCAACAAGAGCGGGAACCACATGCTGATCCAGCCGGAAGAATCGACCGTTCAGCTGACGGGTTATAAAAAATAAGTGAAAAACGGACCGGTAGGTTCACCTGCCGGTTTTCATATCGATCATGAACAGGCGTGCGAAGGTGCGCCTGTTTTTTTGTCGGAATCAAAAAACCCCGGGATGCCGGGGTTCTCGCTGTGTTCCGGATCTGCCTGCCGTTAAGCCAGTTTGGCGATCCGGGCGCGGATCTTGTTCGCATGCCCCTGTTCCTGAAGGCGCAGGTCCCGGAAAATATCCACGATATCGTCCGTGATCTGGCTCAGGGTCATCAGCATGGCATAGGTCTGTTCGGTCGTGTTCTCGCGCTCAAGCGCAACCTGCAGGACCTCCCCGGGGCTAGCGTCAGGGGAAATGTCCGCGGTCCTGACCATCCTGTCCATGAGAGTGGTGTCAATCTCCATGTCTCTCAGCAGGACCTCGGGGCTGACCGTTTTTTCATCGATGAGGCGCCGGAGGCGGTTCTGGTGCCCGACCTCTTCCCCCGCCAGCTGGCCGGTCAGTTCCCGCACATCCTTGTCCTTCACGTTCTTCGCGGCAAGGGTGTAGAATTCAAAGCTCTCTTTTTCGATCTTTATCGCGTATTCAATGATCTCTTTGACATTAAAGGTCTTCATTTCTCACCTCATCTATTAAATTATTCACGTCTCACGCCTGCCCTGCGCTGTGCCAGGCCGTAGTCAGCCAACCGGCGGACGAAGGCTG
>CALMFL010000250.1 GCA_937862595.1 uncultured Fidelibacterota bacterium | reverse complement strand
GACATCCCGTACCGCGTCCGGTAGCGCTTATCCAGGTTTTTCATCCGGGTGCAGGGGAATGCCGGACAATCGTAACAGAAGCCGCTGCCGGTTCCCGTGCGTTTTTCACAGAGCACGATCGTGCAGGTCCGGCAATATTGCGGTTTTAATTGGTCGTTGCCGTTACAGCCCTCGCAGCGGTTCTTCTCGCGGATGTACCCGATACACAAGGCGCAATTCATACCGCAGGGAGCTACCATATTTACATTCATAACTTACCTCTGAAATTGTCAATTGATAACTGTCAATTTAATTGTCAATTGTCCTTTGTCAATTGTCAATTGCACTGCGGCAGGGGGCGATCATAGAGGGTTGCATCATCAGCATTTTTGATCCTCCCGCCAATTTGCGGGGTTTTGCATAATATATTCGCGTACCCGGTTCAAATGTAATGCATTTTTTATAATTCGTTCATCATAATTTTTTTGCCACCCCGGGCGCCGCGTCCCTGCAAGCCCCTAATCCTCAACGATTAAATCTTGTTTTTTATCCCTCTAAGCTATATTTTACACGGCAATTGAATGAATGTCGTATTACGGAGACAAAACGCATGTACAAACCGGTATCATCCAGGGTGGATTTCATTGAACTCGAGCATGAACAGCTGAAGTTCTGGGAAAAAGCCGATATTTTCAATAAGCTTCGCGCAAAGAACGACAAGGGGCCGCACTGGTCCTTCCTGGACGGTCCGATCACGGCCAACAATCCCATGGGCGTGCACCATGCCTGGGGGCGTACCTTAAAGGACGTATTCAACCGCTATCACGGCATGCTGGGCCAGAAGATGCGCTACCAGAACGGCTTCGACTGCCAGGGACTCTGGGTCGAGGTCGAAGTGGAAAAAGAACTCGGCTTCAAATCCAAGACCGATATTGAAACCTACGGCGTCGAAAAATTCGTGCAGGCCTGCAAGGACCGCGTCATCAAATATTCAAAGGTGCAGACGGAACAGTCCAAGCGCCTGGGCTACTGGATGGACTGGGACAACTCCTACTTCACCATGAGCGACGAGAACAATTACACGATCTGGCACTTCCTGAAAAAATGCCACGAACGCGGCATGATCTACAAAGGCCACGACGTGATGCCCTGGTGCCCCCGCTGCGGCTCCGCCATGAGCGAACACGAGATCGCGACCGAAGGCTACAAGGAACTGACGCATAAGACCGTCTTTGTCAAATTCTATCTGAAAGACAAACCCGCCGAAGCCCTGCTGGTCTGGACCACCACGCCCTGGACCCTGGCGGCGAACACGGCTGCGGCAGTAAATGCCGACATGGACTACGTCAAAGTCAAGGTAAGCAAACCACCGGTCCCGAACTCCGAACCCCGAACCCCGAACCCCGTTCAGGATGAGTATTATTATTTGGCGAAGGAATTGACAAGTATATTAACCGATGACTATAAGATCGTTGAGGAACTGAAGGGCAAAGACCTTCTTGGCTTGAAATACCACGGTCCTTTCGATGAGCTCCCCGCGCAGAAAGGCGTGGAGCATTTCGTGATCGCCTGGGACGAGGTCAGCGACAGCGACGGGACGGGCATCGTGCACATTGCCCCCGGCTGCGGTAAGGAAGACTTTGCGCTCTCCAAAGAGAACGACATCTCCATCATCGCACCCATCGACGAGTTCGGAAATTATCTTGAGGGTTACGGCGCGTTCAGCGGGAAAAATTCCCAGTCCCTGACGCAGGAGATCTTCGAGAACCTGAAAGAAAAGAATATTTGCTATAAGATCGATCAGATCAAACACCGCTACCCCACCTGCTGGCGGCACGGGACCGAACTGGTCTTCCGCCTGGTGGACGAATGGTTCATCTCCATGGAGCCGATCCGCGAGGACATGATGAAGGTGGTCGGCCAGATCACCTGGATCCCCGCCTGGGGCTACGACCGCGAGATGGACTGGCTGCGCAACATGGGCGACTGGATGATCTCCAAGAAACGCTACTGGGGACTGAGCCTCCCGATCTGGGAATGCCGGGAATGCGGGACGATCGAGGTCATCGGCGGGAAAGAAGAACTAAAAGAACGCGCCGTTGCCGGCTGGGAGTCCTTTGACGGGCACTCTCCTCACAAGCCGCATATCGACAACATCGAAATTACCTGCAGCAGCTGCGGGGCAAGGGCGACGCGCATTCCCGATGTGGGAAACCCCTGGCTGGACGCCGGCATCGTGCCCTACAGCACCCTGCATTACATCACGGATCCGGACTACTGGAAACAGTGGTTCCCCGCGGCGTTCATCACGGAATCCCTGCCCGGCCAGTTCCGGAACTGGTTCTACTCCCTGCTGGCGATGTCCACGGTGCTCGAGAACACCGCGCCCTTTAAGACCGTGCTGGGCCACGCCCTGGTCAAGGACGAGACCGGAAAGGACATGCACAAGAGCGCGGGGAACTCCATCTGGTTCGAGGACGCCGCGGACAAAATGGGCGTGGACGTAATGCGCTGGATGTACACCGCGCACAATCCGGAATACAACCTGAACTTCGGCTACGGTCCCGCGGACGAGATCCGCAAGAAACTGCTCACGCTCTGGAACATGTATTCCTTTTATATCACCTATGCCGAGATCGACAACTTCGACCCGACGCGTCAGCAGATCGCCTACGACGATCTCAACGAGCTCGACAAATGGGCGCTGGCCAAGGTCAACGATTTCGTCAGGGAAGCGATCGACGATTACGACAACTACCGCGTCGACCGGCTGATGCGCAAGTTCGAGACCCTGCTGGACGAGATGTCCAACTGGTACGTCCGCCGCAGCCGCCGCCGTTTCTGGAAAAGCGAGAACGACGGCGACAAGTACGGCGCCTATTACACCCTTTATACCGCCCTGAGGACCGTGATCACCGCGATCGCGCCCATTCTGCCCTTCGTCACGGAAGACATCTACCGGAACCTGGTGCTGTCCGTGGACAAGAACGCACCCGAAAGCGTGCACCTGCAGGCGTTCCCGGCCGTCGACGAGACGATGATCGATCCGGACCTCCTGAACAAGATCGACACCATTATCAAGGTCGTCGAGATGGGCCGTTCCGCCCGGAACCGGGCGAACATCCGCACCCGTCAGCCGCTGGCGAACATGCTCTTCAAGGCGAAGACCGATCGCGAAAAAACCTATATCATCGAACTGGCCGACCAGATCAAGGAAGAACTGAATATCCGCGAGGTGACGCTCGTCGATGACATTTCCGCCTACGTCACCTTCGAGGCCAAACCCAATTTTGTCACGCTCGGCAGAAAGATCGGCAAAGACCTGCCGAAGGTGCTGGCGGGACTCAAGGGCATGAACGCCGCCGAGCTCGCGGAAAAGGTCCGCAACGGCGAAACCGTCACGGTAAGCGGTATCGCTTTGGAACCCGCGGACATCCTGATCGGCATCACGGAAAACGAGGGTGTGGCGGCGGTCGAGGACAAAGGCTACGTGGCCATTCTCGACATCACCCTCACCGAAGACCTGATCCGTGAAGGCCAGGTCCGGGACCTCGTCCGGCATATCCAGACCCTGCGCAAGGAAGCCGGCTACAATGTCGACGACCGTATCGCCGTCGCGATCACGGCAAGTCCGGAGATCCTGGCTGCCGTCGGGAGCAACCGCGACTATCTGGAAGCCGAAACCCTGGGCGTCATAACACAGGATGTAAGCGGTGAAGGGGTCTCATTTAAAGAAATAAACGTTGGAAATGAAGTAATAATTATTAATATTAAACGAGTATAAAAGACAGGCTAAAAAAGGGAAGAGACATGTCCGAAGTAAAACGAAAAGGACCCAGGCTGACCAAAACACAGCGGAATCATTTCCGCAAGGTCATCCTTGAAAAGCGCGAGGAAGCGGTCCGTCAGATCGAAACAAAGCGCGAATCATTCATCGACAGTTCGCCCGGCAGCAGCCAGCTGGATTCCAATTACGCCTATCATATGGCCGATGTCGGCACCGATGCGCAGGAACGTGAAAAAGCGTTCATGCAGTACGCCCGCGAGAACAAGTTCCTGACCTTTCTCGACAAAGCCCTGGACCGGCTGGAGAACGACCCCGATTACGGCTATTGCAAGGAATGCGGCGAACGCATTCCCGACGAACGCCTCGAGGAAGTCCCCCACACCTCCCACTGCGTCAAATGCAAATCCCGGATCATCTGACCGGGTTGAACATAAGGTTTTGCCGCCCCTTCCGGGGCGGTTTTCATTCGGCGGCATTTTTACTGAAGGCTCCTTGGGGCGTCACGCGCCGGGAAACAGGTTCCGGCAGGATTTTCCGCGCTAGTTCTGCGCCGCCGAGGGCGGTATTAAGCAAAAATTTAATTGTGATACTTCGGATAAAAATTTACATTTAACCGGTTTTGAAGCGCTTAAAGAACGGATTGGTCAATGAAACCCAGGCTCCTGCTCCTACTGATGCTCATGCTTTGCGCGACCGCGGGATATGCCTCGCCTCTGCGCACCGCGGTTGCCGGGAAATTTGCCGATCCCCGGCCGGCGGATGCGAATGAGCGCCAGGGCATCCGGAATGACACCTCCCTCCTTTTCGCGGATACGCTCTTTGCGGACATGGACCGCGACGGCCTCACCGACCGCATCAGCGTGACGGACGGTCTCCGCATCGGGTTCGCCCGCGCGGACGGGAGCGAAAAAAACGTTCTGCTCTCGGAAGAAAACGGGAAGATCGCGATCGGCGACATGGACCGCGACGGCATCCCGGATATTCTCCAGCAGCAGGGCATGATGGGCGGTATTCTCATCTACCGAAACCTGTCCATGCCCGCGCTGGTCCCGGAGACCTATGTTCTGAACGAAGACGAGGTCCTGCGCATCAGCTACCGCTACGAAAAAGACGGCAAAGGGCCGCTGAATTTTATCACCTCGATCAATTCAAGCAATATTTACATGCTGCGGGACAGCAGCGGACTGACCCTTCAGCCCGTTCCGGACTGGCACGGGTCCGCCGAACTGACCGTAAGCTATCGGCGGGGTTCCCTTGCGGACACCCTGCGGATGCCGGTGACCGTCCTTCCGGTAAACGATCCGCCGCGCATCGTGCCCTTCACGGACCCTTATGTGGTCAACGAAGACGGCGAATTAACGATCCCTCTGCAGGAGCTGCTGGAACGGGTCGTCGACCCCGACGGCGATGAAATAACGGTCCGCCCGTATTTCCCGCGCGCTGAACTGAGGCAGGAGGATTCGATCTTTGTCTACAGGCCGGCGGAAAACCGCTTTGGACCCGACACGCTTTGCTTTGCGGTCTCCGACGGAACGGTAAGCGATACGCTGCGTCTCGCCGTCACCGTTCTGCCGGTCAATGACGCTCCGGTTTGGCGGGCGATCGACGACCTGGTCTCGCCCGAAGACGAACTGATCCGTAAACCCTATTCGTTTCTTTATGACCATGCGGAGGACATCGAAACGCCCGACAGCCTGCTCCGCTTTCATGCGTATCCCGGGAAACATGCCGCCGTTTCCACCGAAGGCGGCCAGGTCACGATCGTCCCCGACGAGAACTGGTTCGGCACCGACACCCTGATGCTGACGGTACGCGATGAATCGCTCTCGGATACCGTGTTCCTGCGCGTGACCATAACGCCCGTGAACGATCCGCCGCAGCTGTCGAAACTGCCCGTGATGACTTTCAATGAGGACGACACCCTATACATTGACCGCAGCGAGCTCGAAAAATATGCCTTTGACGTGGAAACCCCGGACGAGGAACTGAAGTGGCAGGTCAGGCGCCTCGGGAGCATCCGCGCTTTTTATAACGGCGAAACCGCGCGGCTGGTCGCCTCGGAAAACTGGTTCGGCACCGATTCCGTCGAGATCACCGTCAGCGACGGCGAGATCGCCGTCAGCCGGAATGCCGTCGTC
>CALMFL010000249.1 GCA_937862595.1 uncultured Fidelibacterota bacterium | reverse complement strand
GCGTAGAGATCAAATTCTTTGCCATACTCGTCATCACGACCCGCCGCGACTTCTTCGGCCTTCAACCAGGCGTACTGGGCCACGATCTCGATCTGGGGATTGACTTTCCAGCCGACGAAGGGCTTGAACATGATCACGTTCATCTCCTGGTTGCCGATCGTTGCGCCGGTTCCGGGTCCCATGGCGCCATGGTATTTGTTGTACCAGTAGTTGCCGTATATGAGCATCGGATCCCAGGTCGTACCGCCGGCGACACCGGCTTCATACTTGTCCGACGTGGCGGGATCGTCGCCGGTCATGTAGGCAAACTCGAGACCGCCGTAGAAGGCGCCCATCGAGTACTTGCCCATCAGGTAGAGGCTGTACCCGTTGCGGTCGATATCTTGGTTGGCGGGGTTGTCCCTGTCGATCGTGCCCCAGACGTAGCGGAGCTCGCCTTCGAAATCGAAGGGGCCATACTTCCACTGGAAGTAGGGGGCGAGTTCGTAGAACGTAAACGTGTACGCATCCGCTACGCCGCCGAAGTAGCTGGCCAGCGCGGTTTGGTTGGCAGCGATTTCGCCGTCAGCCGCGTCACGGTTTAACTCTAAGCGAAGGCCCGCCTGGCCTGTGGACCAGCGGTAGATACCATAGATGTGGTACACATCGTGGTCGTTGTCGGTGCCGGGCAGGCTGGTGCCGCCCTGAGCTGCGGAGCCTTCACCCTGCTGTTCCGGGGGGAGACCCAGGGACCAGTTGTTGTTGGTCCCGGCCCTCTTCTCCCACTCCAGACCGAGGGTCCAGGGACCCATCAAGTAGCGGTAGTGGATACCGGCGTCGGAATCGGAGTCGTCGCAGAACGCGCAGGTGGCCCACCGTCGGGACTGCTGGTAGCCCACATCAAACACGCCGTAGAGCGCGTTGAAGGTCACGTAGGCGCGCTCCCAGCTGATGTTGTTCTCAGGCCGGGCATAGCTGAAGGACTGGGTCAGGACGGCGGGCTGCTGGCCCCAAACCCTTTCCAGGGCGTCGAAGCGGGTCGTCAGCTTCAGGCCTTCCTGCACCTGGATCTCGAACTGCATTCTCAGGCGGTTCGCGATGGCGGCGCGGGAATCCCCGTCCTGCCGCAGCGAGCCATTATCATTGTAGTAACCGTACATGTACAACTGGCCGCTCGCCTTGATGTTCGGCTGAGCGGAGGCCGTCATGGCAAAGCCCATGATCAGGCCGACAGCGAGGAAACCGATTAAAAGCTTCTTCATTATTTACTCCTCCTTCTCCCCAAAAAATAAATAATGAGGTGCATCCCCGGGTCATCCCCTGCTGGATATTCCTCATATCTTTCGTCCCTGTGGCGGTCGATCTCATGATGGCTTGCCCGCTCCCCGAAGCCAAAAGTCTGCTGTCATCACCCCCTGCCAAGAGCATAGCTCCACTTATGTCAAGAATTACATAAGGTCAAGGACAATTTTGGTGAAATTGTCATAATTGGTAATAAATAGTTGTAATATATTCTAATTCGCGCTATGAGATAGCGTTATCGATTCCCTTGCCTTTGATAGTCCGGGAGTTTCCATGTCAGACACCATGTTCAGCACAAAGGAGGTAGCGGCCTACCTCGGGATCAACGAAAAACAGGTCTACGCCCTGATCAAGGCGGGCCGGATCCCCGGGACCCGCGTTACGGGAAAGTGGGTCTTCCCGAAAAAGCTCATCGACGAGTGGATCGAGGAAAATGCGCGCAGCGGACTGAAGCAGGCACGGGAAAGGAGCCGAGCCGTGGAGGGGGCCCTTCTGGCGTCGGGGAGCAACGACCCGGTGCTGGACTTTCTTCTCACGGGGATGCGGCAATCGCACCCCGATTTCTACTTTTTCTGCGCCAACACGGGCAGCACGGACGGCCTCAAGGCGCTTGGAGCGGGGCACACCGATGTCGCCTGGACCCACCTGCTCGACCCGGAGACGGGCCGCTACAACACCCCCTTCATCCCAAAATATCTGCCTGGGGCGAAAACCGTCCTGGTTCACCTCTTCCGCCGGGAAATCGGCATTGTCGCGGCGTCGGGAAATCCAAAAGGAATCAAAGGTTTCGACGATCTTTCCGGAGGCGGCATTCATTTTGTCAACCGCCAGGCGGGCTCGGGAACAAGGCTGTTGCTGGACTGCGAACTGGGAAAGCGCCGCATCCCGTCCATGAGCATCAAGGGCTATGACCGGGAAGTTTACACCCACGTCGAGGTGGGCCTGTCCATCCTCTCGGGCGAGGCGGACGCGGGGATCGCCACGGTAGCCGTCTCGCGGCTCATGGGGCTTCACTTCATCCCTGTGACCCGCGAGGACTTCGACATGGCCGTGGGCCAGTCAACGTATTTCCACAAAGGCATCCAGGCCCTCATGGAGATCCTGCGATCCCCCGGATTCCGCGAGCGCTTCGAGAAGCTGGGGGGCTATGGCTTCGAAGATTCGGGGAAGATTCTACATTCAACGCTTTAGAAGGAAAGGAGGAATCATGAGACGCAAACTGCAATCCATTCTCGTC
>CALMFL010000248.1 GCA_937862595.1 uncultured Fidelibacterota bacterium | reverse complement strand
CGCAAAACATCAGGGCAAGACGGTTTACGCCCTGATCTGCGGCAGCAAGATCAACGCACACGATATCCTTAAAATAATTCAGGGAGATGACCATGCATAAGAATTCAATGAACAAAGTGATCCTGGTGGGACGCCTGGGGCAAAACCCCGAACAGCGGGCGACACCCGGCGGCACCTCGGTGACCAATTTCAGCCTCGCAACGAACGAGACCTACAAAGCGCAGAACGGCGAGTACACAGACAATACCGAATGGCACCGCTGCGTCGCCTTCGGCAAAACCGCCGAATACATCGGGAATTTCTTCACCAAAGGCCGTTTGGTCTATGTGGACGGACGGCTCCGCACCCGGAAATGGACCGATGCGAACAATGCGACCCATTACACGACGGAAGTGAACGTGGATACGGCGATGCTTCTGGACCGCGCGAACCAGAACGAAGGGGGCGTCTATGCGCCCCAGTCCCAGGGAAGCGGCAGCGGCCCGCGGGAACAAAAATTCCCGCCCGAGAACAACGAACCGCCCATGCCGGACAATGAAGAAGAATTACCCTTCTAAGGAACCCGAATGGCAGACCAATTCGAAGACCGTTTTTCAGAAGAGCCCGAAGAAGAAAGCCCGGCGATCGTCCTGTGCCCCGTGTGCGGCGCACCGGTGAACAATCATGCGGCGGAGGAACTGTACTCGGTGGATATCGTGGAAAGCGATTTCCGGGTCCGTACGCTGGATGACGACATTCTGGACACCTGGCTGGTATTCTGTCACCACTGCTTCTACGTGACGCATGATTTTTCACGCATTCCCGACGAGATCGGCCGGATCCGGGAGATCGTGTATTCCGACGCGTACAATGAACGCTTCAACGACACGAATCCCACGACCCTGGAATTGTTCGAACACTACCTGTATCTGCTTGAGCAGGCCCCGGCGCAGCCCATGGCGTTCGCCGATACCTTCCTGAGGATCTCGTGGCTTTACGACGACGACAGGGACAGCGTCCGAGCCGCCGAATTCCGGGAAAAAGCCATCGTGCATTTTGCCAAAGCGCTTCTGACGGGCGGCCTGGACGACAAGGACGTATCGATGATCTACTATTACATTGCGGAACTCAGCAGACGGAACGGAGAATTTGACCGTTCGAAAAAATCTTTGTTGAAGATGAACATGCAAATCCCTATGTTTAAGCGGTTATTTGATTTTCAGTCCGCACTGATCCGTGATCATAATCATGAAGCGGTCGCCATGCCGCGAGAGGAGAACTAAGATGATGATCGATTATCCCGAATTCGAAGCCATGCTCATGGAGCAGGAAGCCGGCGCAACGACCATCCTGTTCAAGTACCTGAACATCCTTGACCGCTATTTCACGGAGAACAGCGAACTGTCGACGGATGCGCAGCGGGAGACCCTCGAATACATCTATCATGAGGTCCGGTCGGCGCATCCCCTGATCGCGATCTTCCCCAATATGCAGAAATACATTCTTGACGAGATCGGCAAAAGAAAGAAAAGCATTCCCGAGATCATTCATGAATACGGCGACAGGGTCACAAAGAATATCGACAAGACCATCGCGACGACCGTGAGCAAGCTGATCAAGGACGGATCGAAGATCTTCACCTTCAGCCACAGTTCGGTCGTCCGAAAGGCCATCATGGAAGCCGCCAAGGTCGGCCGCCGCTTCGAGGTCATCCTCACGGAAGCGAGCCCGGTGGGCGAGGGCCTGTCCCTGGCGAAATTCCTCGGAAGGGTCGGTATTCCCGTTTCACTCTACACCGATGCGGCGATGGAGCTGGCCGTTTCGCGCTGCGACCTTGTGCTGGTCGGGACCGACTGGTACTGGCACCGGGGCTTTATCAACAAGATCGGGACGCACTCTGCGCTGCGTATTGCCGAAGAGCGCGAAAAACCCTTCTATATCCTTTCCGATTCCAGCAAATATATGCCCACGCCGCCCTCCGACTGGTCGCGCGACAAGCATCCCGAAAACCAGATCCTGATGGAAACGATCGAAAATGTGACCGTCTACAACCCCTATTTTGAATCCATCTGGTACCGCGGGGTCAGCATGATCATTATCGACGGCGAAATGAAAACTTTCAGCGCAAAGAACGAGATCATCATGTAGGAGGATCCGATCATGTCCCAGTACTACAATTATAAGACCGGCGTATTCATTCTTTTGATGAGCCTCGTCGCCTACCTGATCCTGATCATCGGGTTCTATTACAATGACGCGCTCATGGGGAATACGCCGCAGGCGGCGCGCTACATCGTACTGGGTTTCTTTGAACTGCTCCTGCTGCTGCCGGTTTTATTCTATGTCGTCGGGAACGGAAAATCCGTCAAACATGCCTTTCGCCTCAAACCCGTTTCCTGGCGTTCGCTCCGGGATATCGTTTTCGTCGCCGTCGGTCTCTTCTTTCTGGTCGAGCTCATCCAGTATCTGACCAACGCCGTTTTTCATGCGGAACCGGTGCAGATCGCCGACATCAAGGTAATGTATCCGATGAATTTTATTCTGATATTCCTGGTCAGCGGTGTCATCGCCCCGATCGTCGAAGAGGCGGTTTTCCGCGGATATCTCCTGCGCGTTATGCTGCGCAGCCGCTTCACGCCGCTCGTTGCCATCCTGGTAACGTCGGCGTTCTTCGCCCTCAGCCACCTCAGTTATCAGAATGCGCCCGCGATCTTTGCCGCGGGACTTATCCTGGGTTTTGTCGCTTATTCCTTTTATTCTATCGTTCCCGGTATTATAATTCACGGTCTGTTCAATATCATGGTGCTGGTTGATGTCAACCTGCCGCAGATCCGGGAGCAAATATTTTATGCAAAGGCCTTTGTCCCCTGGGTGCTGCTTGCCGGCGGACTGCTGATGCTTGCCGCAGGCCTCTGGAACATCAAGCACAAGGTCGTTATTCACCGCAGACGCCGCGATTCAAAAGAGGAAGGAGTTGGTGATGAGAAACAATGAAGTGATCCTGCTCGTCGATACCTACCGCAAGCTGCACCGGCGGGGTGCAAAGGTCAATCTGATCAATCTTGTCGACAAGACCCACCATGCCGACCTTGCACTGTTATTCCGGTCGTTTACGACCCACGAGCGTTTGTACTTCTTTTCTCTGATAAAAACCAACAGCAAAAAAGCCGAAGTCCTTTCTGAGGCGGATGACAATATTATCGTGGAATTGCTGGGTTCCCTGAAACGTCCGGAGATCATCCAGATATTCCGCGAAATGGATTACGATGACGAAACGAACATCCTTCGCCTCCTCCCTCCGGAAGAACAGCAGGAACTGCTTAAATTAATGAAGGACGACGAATCCCGCGAGATCGAAGCGCTCATGCGCTACGAGGAAGACACAGCGGGAAGCATCATGAACCCCGAGGTCTTTCACCTGCGCGAGGAATACACCGTCAGCCAGGCCATCGAAGAGATCCAGAAAAGCCATGATACCGAAATGGTGTTCTATATTTACGTGACCGACGACCGCACCCATCTCGTGGGCGTCGTTTCCCTGCGGCAGCTGATCCTGAACGATCCGAAAAAGAAACTTTCCGACATCATGGCCGAAGAGGTGGTCAGCATCCGGCCGGAAACCGACCAGGAGGAAGTTGCGCGGATCGCCTCGCGGTATAACTTCGTCGCGGTTCCCGTCGTGGATGACGAAAACAAGCTGATCGGGGTGGTCACCGTGGATGACATCATCGACGTTCTGCGCGAAGAAGCCACCGAGGACCTTCTGCAGATGGCCGGACTGGGACGCGATACGGACATTATTCTGAAGTCCGCCTGGGAAACCACCAAAAAACGTTTTCCCTGGCTGCTGGCGACCTATATCGGCGGACTGATCGCCGCGACGACCATCGGCATATTCCACGACCTCTTAAGCAATTTCATCATTCTTGCCTCCTTCCTCCCCATCATTGCGGGCATGGGCGGGAACATCGGCACCCAAAGCTCCACGATCGTTACCCGCGGTCTGCTCTCGGGAAGGGTGAACCCCGATACGGCCTTCAAGATCATCCTCAAGGAGATCCGGGTCGGACTGACCCTGGGCCTGCTCTACGGCGTCATTCTGGGACTGATCGCATTCACTATGTCCTATTTCCTGCATGCGAACGGTTATAACTATCCTTTGAAGCAATGCATTGAACTGAGCATCTCGATCTCTCTGGGTATCGCCACGGCGATGACCCTGGCCACCTTCATGGGGACCATTGCCCCGATCATCCTGAACAAAATGAAGATCGACCCCGCGATCGCGACCGGTCCTTTCGTAACCACCAGCATCGACATCCTGGGCATCCTGATCTATCTGGCGATCGCGACCGGACTTGTCCGCCTGTAAATGATGAGAACAAGACGCATTCTTTACTTCTTAGCCCTGACGACGGGGATGCTGGGAGCGGCGGACACGCTGTTCTTTGATGTTTCCCTGCTCGGTATCCGCTGCGCCGCGGTCGAGATCAGCGAGCGCCGGTTGTCCGGCGATGCCGTTGAGATCGTTTACCATGCCTTCACGACCGGCGCCTTTGACCGGATCTACGATATCGACAACCGTTACCATTATTATACCAATAGCCATTATTCGCACATCGATTCGCTGAAAAAATACATCCACGAAAAAACCCTCGACCTGTTCTACAGCGAAACGCTCATCGGGGACAGCATCGTTTACAACGACTTTCCCGCCCTGTACTGCACGGCCCCCGTGCATCATGTCCTTTCCTTTCTGATCTATCTGCAGCATCATCCCGAGGTCATGGAAACCGGATACTCCTTTCCGTTTCTGATCACGGACGAAGGCGACCTCTATCATCCCGAGATCCGGGCGGAGACCAATCTTAACAAAGGGCAGCGGGAAGTGTTCTTCACCCTGAGCAAGGTCGCCGGCGAGGGAATGCCGGAACCCACGGATGTCTTCAACCGGACGATCTGCTCCCAGCCGGGCCAGCGCATGCCCCCAGGGTGAGACCACCAGCGAGTTGCCATAAGAAACATACCCGGCTGTCTCATCGCGGGCAGGGGCGCAGCCCAGCGTGTAGACCTGGTTATCCAGCGCGCGGGTGCGGAAGAGGATCTCCCAATGGGCCGGGCCGGTGGTCATGTTAAAGGCGCCCGGGTAGACCAGAATTTTCGCGCCCCGCAGCGCCATCAGGCGGGCCAGTTCCGGAAAGCGCAGGTCGTAGCAGATGGCCACCCCCAACCGGCCAAACTCCGTCTCGACCACCGTCACCTGGCTGCCTGGAGAAAGGGTATCGCTCTCCCGGAAGCGCT
>CALMFL010000247.1 GCA_937862595.1 uncultured Fidelibacterota bacterium | reverse complement strand
CCCAGGATCTCGGCCTCGAGCTGCAGGTCAAAGATCACCGGCTGCCCGTCGGGTACGTAGACTTCATGCACTTTCATAAGGGAACGGTACAGCTTATCGGCGTCGAGCAGGACCTCCCGGGCGCCGTACCCGCAGAGTTTGCCGGCATGCACGCCGGCGAAGGGGACCCAGGGGACGGTATCGGTGGAACGGTGTTCGAGTGTGCGGACGATCCTTTCTTTTCCTGTCATACCATCGGCTCCTTATGTGCGCCCGCAAGGGAGGGATCGCGGTGTTTATCCAGTAAGGCGTTGGCGCGTGCAATTTGCTCTTCGTCGAGGTCAAAATAGCTTTTCAGGTAATACAGCGCCTTGTCGGCCTGATCGTATTTCTCCACATTGCCTCTGCTGCGGATCTGGACGTAGCTGCCGTTGATATAGATGAAGGTATCCTCCACGAAACGCGAGGCGACGATGGCGTTCATATAATCAAAGGAACGGATCCAGTACTGCCGGAATGCGGCCTCCTCCAGCGGCATGATATGGAACGAATAGCGGGTCTTGTATTGGCCGTTCGTCACGGTTTGGAGCTTAAAGCGGCCCTCGGATTCATGCCTGACGATAAAGTCGACGGCGCCGTTCTTCCGGCGGGTGACCGCGTCCCGCGATATTTCCATCGGGGCATTGATCAGGTAGCCGGGGTCGATGAGGTAGTGTTTTCCCTCGTGTTCGGCGATCGCAAAAAAATGAGGGAAATTTCTCCGGTGGATATCCGCCCGGACCGGATAGGCATGGACGCCTTCCACCGTCAGGGATTTGACCAGCAGATTCACCAGCGAAAAACAGGTCCCGCCGAAATGCTTTTCCCGGTGGTCGGACAGGACCGTCCTGCTGTCGCGGGGCCGTTCTTCCGGCGCCATGTCCAGGCGAAGGATCTTGCTGACATTCTCATAGGGGATGTTTTTCAGGATCGAAAAGAATTGCAGGTCAGAGAGTGCTTTCATGCATGAATTTTAAACAAAATGTCATGAATTCGCAATAGTGTAAAAATATTAATCTCAGGTTTGCATATGCACAGTTTTGAATAAAGCATTTTCCCGGAGATTACTGTTTGAATTGATTTCACTGATGGTTAAATTTCTTCTGATGAAAACGGAAATAGACGCATTAATAGGCAAATACAAGGGAATGAAAATTGTTGATGCTCGTAAAGCAGTAATTGACGAC
>CALMFL010000246.1 GCA_937862595.1 uncultured Fidelibacterota bacterium | reverse complement strand
AATAAATATGTCTGCACTCAGAGACATTCACCCGTCACCCGTCACCTGTCACCCGTTACTAGTTACCAGTCACCCGTCACCCGTTACTAGTCACCAGTTACCAGTTACCAGTTACCAGTTACCAGTTACTATTTACCCGTTACCACGAGTCCATTCGCCACTTTCCGTTCGCCTTCGTGATCGTATTTTTTATTGTCCGAAGGATAATTCACGACGCCGTTTGCGGTCTTTCCTTTAATGTACATGGTCGTGGAACCGCCGCCATCGAAATTCAGCGCCTCTTTGCAGCCGAGGGAGTCCATCAGCGCCTGCAGTTCCCACATGGTCATGCCCGCGGCTTCGGCGTGACGTCCGTCCACGGTAACGAGGAGAAGCCGGTAATCCTCCGTGATCCCGATCGCGGTGCGCGGATGCCGGTTGAGGTTGAAGTGTACGGAATCCAGGATGCATAAGGTGTCGTTCCAGATCAGCAGGGGACCGGAAACCATGATGTCGTCGTAAGCGGGGGAGTATCCCCAGTCGCTCTCAGGCCGTTTGACGATCATGACCGTTCCGGCGGTATCCACGGCGTAGGCGCCTTCATTGATGAATTCGATACGGTCATTGGTTTCCGCGATGACAACACCGTTTTCCTGAAGAAAGAGGACGGCGCCGCCGACCTTCATGTCGAAAAACGAGCCGTTGACGGCGGCGATGCCGTCGTGCGCCTGCGCGATCTCAGAGGTTCTGACCAGCGAATCGCGATACCAGGCAAGGGCCAGGTCCCCGTCAAAATGCTTCAGGTCGATATCCAAAATATTGAGGGAGGCGGGTTTTCCGTTGAGGTCGTCCGTGCGGATGGCTTTCCAGACGATATGCCTGCCGATCTTTTGCAGTTCCTCTTCCGGGATGAACTCCCGGCTGGAACAGGCGGCGAGAAGCAGGAGGGCGGCTGTCAGGAAGATGATGCATTTTTTCATGGGATCCCTTTTTTTGAATTTCTATGCGGAAAATATAGCGGAAAATGCCCGGAAATAAAACCATAAATGCCTTTGGTTTATCCACCGCTGCGGAATGAAATGGAGGCGCGCATTCTTCCTGCTCTCTGAATGCCCCGGCGCGCCGTCTCCGTGGAAAGAAATCTTGTAAATCATCGCACCTTTCTTTATTTTAGCGGGTAAAACCCGATGAAACGGAGAAATCATGTCCGAAGCACCCAAAAGCCACGCCTATCCCTTTGCCGACGTCGAACCCAAATGGCAGAAATACTGGGAAGACAACAAGATATTCAGAACGCTTGAAGATCCCGAAAAGCCGAAATATTATATTCTGGACATGTTCCCGTACCCCTCGGGGAACGGACTTCACGTTGGGCATCCGGAAGGGTATACCGCCAGCGATATCGTTGCGCGCTATAAACGCATGAAGGGCTTCAATGTGCTACATCCCATCGGTTTCGACGCTTTCGGACTGCCGGCGGAGACCTACGCTCTCAAAACCGGCACGCATCCGAGGATCACGACGGAAAAGAATATCGTTAATTTTACCCGTCAGCTGAAAATGTTCGGCTTCTCCTATGACTGGGACCGTGTCGTCAATACCACCGACCCCGGGTATTACAAGTGGACGCAATGGATCTTTTTGCAGCTGTTTAAACAGGGACTGGTCTATGAAGCCGAAACCCCGGTCTGGTGGTGCGAAGACCTGAAATCGGTCCTTGCCAATGAAGAAGTAGTGAACGGCCGAAGC
>CALMFL010000245.1 GCA_937862595.1 uncultured Fidelibacterota bacterium | reverse complement strand
TGCCGGCACGAAACGGGAGGGGGAGGCCCTGCTCACCGCGGGCGGCCGCGTCCTGAACATCGTCTGCAGCGACAAAGACCTGAGGACCGCGGTCGACACATGCTACCGCGAGATCGCGAAGGTCTCGTTCGATTCCATGTACTGCCGAAAGGATATCGCGCACCGCGCGCTGGGGGAATAATGCCGCACACGCTAAAAAGGATCTTCCTGAATCTCGCCCTGGGCGCCCTGCTCCTGGGGCTTGCCGGATGCATCGAATACCGGGAAGAGCTGTGGCTGAACGCGGACAATTCCGGGAATCTGGTCTTCGAGATCGGACTGCCGCCGCACACGAGCATCGAGGAGGACGAGATCGGCGAGCTGAGCATCGTCACCTTTTGCGACTCCGTCGAGGGCATGACCGTGACGGGCAGCGGCACCTTTACGGAAGGGGATATCACCTGGATCAGCGTCAGGGCGGAATTCGAGGACGTTCTGCTGCTGAACCGGGTCCAGAACCAATGGTTCGGCCGCATTTATATGGAAACCAACGAAGAAGGCGACCGGGTGTTCAGGCGCATCATCACCATGAGCGACACCATCAACGTCAACAACGGCACCTTCGGAAAAATGCTGAAATACGCCGCGCTCGGACAGTATTCCTGGATCTACACCCTGCACCTCCCCGACGATATCCATGATTCCAATGCGCCGCTGATGCGGACGGACACCCTGACGAATTCCATCACCTGGGAGTATAATTTAGCCTCCCTGATCAATGACCAGAAGGTGCTGACCTGTAGCTACCGGCATCGAACCGGGTTCAGGGACTACCTCGACAAACTTTTTAAGAGATAATATGAAAAAGCGGATCGCCATCTTTATCTCGGGACGCGGAAGCAACATGGAAGCCATCATCGGGCAGACGCGGAACGGGATTCTTCGCAACAGTTGCGAAATTATCCTGGTCTTTTCCAACGATCCGCAGGCCAAAGGACTGGAGACCGCCCGCCGGGCGGGGATCGAAACCGCCGCCATTCCTTCCAGGGGAAAACCCCGCGCGGCCTTTGACCGGGAGGTCCTGGAGCTCCTGCGCCCCTATGAACTTGACTATATCGTCCTGGCCGGTTACATGCGCCTCCTGAGCCCGGAATTCGTGCATGCCTGGGAGAAGCGCATCATCAATATCCATCCCGCGGACACCCGGGCCTTCCAGGGCGTCGGCGGCTATGCCTGGGCCTTTGAACAGGGCCTCGAAAAAACCCGGGTGACGGTCCATTACATCGACGAAGGCATGGACACGGGGGAGATCATCGAACAGCGGGAACTGGACCTGCGGGACCTGAAGACCCTCGAAGCGGTCGAACGGCGCGGACTGGCGCTGGAACATGCGATGTACAGCGAAGTCCTGAAAAAAATTTTTGAAACGTGAAAAATAACCCGTATATCCCGGCGGCGGGTCCGCGGCGGGAATGCGGGAAAAACAGCAATCAAGGAGAAGTGAATTCATGTGCGGAGTATTGGGAATTTGCGGATTTGAAGACGTGTCCGGCGAACTTGTGAACGGACTGGTATCCATTCAGCATCGCGGCCAGGATGCCGCCGGCGTCCTGACCTACAGCGACGGCCGTTTTCGCATGCACAAGGGGGCGGGCCACGTTTCCCAGGTCTTCCGGAAAGTGGATCTGTCCAAACTCGAGGGCAACGTCGGCCTCGGGCATGTGCGCTACGCGACCATCGGCTCCACCGAGGCCATGGACGCCCAGCCCTTCGCGGTCAATTATCCCTTCGGGATCGCCATGGTCCATAACGGGAACGTGATCAACTTCGTCCGGCTGCGCGAGATCCTCAACAACGACTACCACCGCATGGTCGAAACCTCGAACGACGTGGAACTCCTGCTCTATACCTTTGCGACCTATCTGCAGGAAAAGGACCTAATGCATGTGACGGCGGACGACCTCTTCGAGACTGTCGGCTTCGTCCAGGAACACGTCAAGGGCGCCTACTCCTGCATCACCTACATCAAGGGCAAGGGCTTTCTTGCCTTTACCGACCCCTACGGCATCCGGCCGCTGATCATGGGGAAAAAAGAAACGGAAAAAGGGACAAAATATATCTTTACCTCGGAAACGGCCGTCTTCGATTATCTCGGCTACGAGTATATCCGCGACCTGGAAGCCGGCGAGGCCGTGTACATCGACCTGAAGAACCAGCTGCACACCCGCATCATCAAGCGGAAACGGTCCGCCTTCTGCGTGTTCGAATACATCTATTTCGCCCGGGAGGACTCCGTGTTCCGCAGCCGCCTCGTCGCGTCGGAACGCGTCCGCATGGGCAAGGCCATGGCGGCGCGCGTCCGGGAGGCCGGCATCAAGCCCGACATTATCATCGACGTGCCGAATTCCGCCTATTTCTTCGCGTCCGCGCTGGCGGAGAAAATGGACATACCCTACCGCCGGGGACTGGCCAAGAACCGCTTTGTCGGACGGAGCTTCATCACCCCCAGCGAAGAACTGCGAAAACGGGTGGTGCGCCTGAAACTGAACCCGATCCGGGATATCATCAACGGCAGAAAAGTCGCCGTGGTGGACGATTCGATCGTGCGCGGGACCACCTCGCGGCATATCGTGCACATGCTCAAGGAATACGGCGCCACCGAGGTCTATTTCGTTTCGGCCTCGCCCGCCGTCAAATACCCCTGCATCTACGGCATCGACATGTCCGTCAAAAAGGAACTGATCGCCGCGAACAATACGGTCGAAGAGATCGCCGAAAGCCTCGGGTGCGAAAAGGTGATCTACCAGTCCCTGGAAGGGCTCCGGGAACTGTACCGCGACCTGCCGATCTGCGACGCCTGTTTTTCCGGCGAATACCCCACCGGGATCACCCAGGAGATTCTGGACCAGATCGAGAGCGAAAAATTGAAATCCGACCGGGCCTGATCCCGTCCCATCCCCCTGAAAAGGAGAATCTGACCATGAAAAGCGAAAAAATCATTATGAAGGGACTGACCTTTGACGACGTCCTGGTCATCCCCGCCCACAGCAAGGTGCTGCCGAGCGAGGTGCAGACCGAAACCTGGCTGACCCGGGATATCAAGCTGAACATCCCCTTCGTTTCGGCCGCCATGGATACCGTAACCGAAGCGCAGATGGCCATTGCGATCGCCCAGGAAGGCGGGTTGGGGTTCATCCACAAGAACATGGCGATCAAGCGCCAGGCCGCCGAGGTCGACAAGGTGAAGCGCTCCGAAAGCGGCATGATCATCAATCCCATCACCATCGATCCCGACAAGCCCATCGGCGAGGCGCTCGCCCTCATGGCGCGCTATGCCATCTCGGGCGTCCCGGTCGTCAAGGACGGCAAACTGGTCGGCATCATCACCAACCGCGACCTGCGCTTTATCACCGCGGAAAATTTCAATTCCCGCGTCGCAGAATACATGACCTCCGAGAACCTGATCACGGCCCCGATGGGCACGACCCTGGAAGAGGCGGTCAAGCCCCTGCAGAAACACCGCATTGAAAAACTGCCGGTCGTGGATGCCGACGGGATCTTAAAAGGACTGATCACGATCAAGGACATCCGGAAAAAAATGAAGTACCCCAAAGCGGTCAAGGACGATGTCGGACGTCTGCGCGTCGGCGCGGCGGTCGGGGTCTCGGGCGATTTCCTTGAACGCGTCGCCGCGCTGGTCGAGAGCAACGTGGATGTCGTGACGGTGGACACCGCGCACGGCCACTCGGAAAAGGTCCTCAAGGCGATCGAAAAGATCAAACAGACATTCCCCAACCTTCCGCTCGTCGCCGGCAATGTCGCGACCTATGACGGGACCCTGGCGCTGGCGAAAGCCGGTGCAGACTGTGTCAAAGTGGGCATCGGCCCCGGATCCATTTGCACGACCCGCGTCGTCGCGGGCGTGGGCGTTCCCCAGCTGACCGCGATCGTCTAAAGCGCCCGCGCCGCAAAGGAAGCCGGCATCCCCATTATCGCGGACGGCGGGATCA
>CALMFL010000244.1 GCA_937862595.1 uncultured Fidelibacterota bacterium | reverse complement strand
CTCGCTTAAGCTACGGCATGGCACAGCGGCCGGCAGGCGTCTCACGTCTTACGTCTTACGTCTCACGTCTTACGTCTTACGTCTCACGTCTTACGTCTCACGTTTCACGATTCACTGATAAAGGTCAGATTTTCCCGGTCCTTTTTCACGCCCGGGAAGGCCAGGAGCCGGTTATGCATGGCCACGTAGATCCCGGGCGGGACCAGATTGGCCGCAAAAAGGGCTTCGATCACGTTTTGGGTCGCATCGGAGTCGCGGAACTCGTACGGCCGCATGGCGCCGGTAAAGATAATGGGGCATAAGGGTTTTGCGATCTCCCGGTACAGCAGGTTCCCGGTGAGTTCCAGCGTATCCGTTCCGTGCAGGATGATGACGGCGTCCGACACGGTCATGGACTGACGGGTAATGTCCAGAATGATCTCGCGGTCGATATCCGTCATGTCCAGCGAATCCTTGAAGATCACATTGCGCTGGGAAACGGTGGAATCCGGCAGGCGCAGGGTGTTCAGGATCTTGGATAAGATGGAGTGCTGATTGGTCAGAAACCCGGTATGCTCATCGTAGGTCTTTTCGATGGTCCCGCCGGTGGTGATAAAGGTAATGTGCCGCATCCGTTTCCCCTGTCCGTTTTTAACTCCCCGATTTTACGCAATATTCCCTGTCTTAATCAAGTATTATCAGGGCTTTACTGCATTTTTGACATTCTGCGGCAAGTCGTCTTTTCCTCAAATGCTTCATTGTGAAAAAGGCTTTTCTTCTCATCATATCATCAGGATAAACGCCAAAATAAAAACAAGTCGCAAAACGCCGGCGCGTTCAAAAACCGTCCTTTTTCTGTCTTTCCCGTATTTTCCCGATGTTTTTCCATTTTAAAAAGCGCTCCGCAGGACTAAATCAATTTACTTTAAAGCATAATATTTTTATATTACGGGTTGCTGAACACGGATCCCGCGTTTATCATCGATCAGGAATACCCTCCCGGCCGGGAGCCTGACCTTGTTCTAAAGTTCAGGACCGGGATCGTGCATATGCTTCAAGGAGAAAACATGAATCCACTCGCTGCCGAATTGAATGACCGTCTCAAGGTGAAAGCGCCCGTGCTCTACGGTTTATTGTCGCAAAAAGGAAAAGAATCCTATTTTCCCAAGACCGGGATCCTGTCGCAGAGCATGCAGGCCAAAGGCACCGCGATCAACGCCACGATCGGGATCGCCGTCGAGGACGATCTCAGTCCGGTGCGATTTTCTTCGCTGGAGGCCCTGATCAACCTGGATCCCAAAAAGGTCTTTCCCTATGCCGGATGTTCGGGTCTGCCTGAACTCCGCGAAGCGTGGAAACGCATGCAAGTCCAAAAGAATCCCGCCCTGGAGGGGAAAAGCACCAGCCTGCCGGTCGTCACCTGCGCGCTCAGCCACGGACTGAGCATCGCGTCCCTCCTTTTCCTCGATCCGGGTGATACGGTTATCATTGCGGACAAATTTTGGGGCAACTACACCATGCTCGTCAAGGAACGCCTTGACGTGAATTTTGATATGTACCCCTTTTATGACGGGGACGGCATAAACCTTTCCGCTCTGGAAGACCGCCTGCTGAACGGACCCGTGGGGAAAAAGGTCCTGATCATGAACTTCCCGAACAACCCCACCGGCTACACCCCCACAAAAAAAGAGATGAAGGAGATCGCAAGGATCCTCCGCGCGGGAGCCGAGCGGGGAAACCATCTTGTCGTGCTTTGCGACGATGCGTATTTCGGGCTGGTCTATGAAGACGAGGTGGATACCCAGTCCGTATTCGCCCATATCGCGGACATTCATGAAAATGTCCTGGCCGTCAAGATCGACGGTCCGACCAAGGAAGATTACGTCTGGGGATTCCGTGTCGGATTCCTGACCTATGCGGGAAAAGGGCTCGACGGGGAGGTCTACAGGATCCTCGAGGACAAGACCGCGGGCGGGATCCGGAGCAGCGTCTCCTCCTCCCCCCATATTTCCCAGTCCCTGCTGCTGGAAGCCTACCGCAACCCCGGCTATGCCGCCGAGAAGGCCGCAAAATACGAGTTGCTGCGCTCCCGTTATGAAACGGTAAAAAGCGTCCTGAAAAAACACGCGGACCGCTATGCCCTGTATTTCAAGGCGCTTCCCTTCAATTCCGGGTATTTCATGTGCGTTTCCCTGGCGGACGGCCTCGACGGCGAAGCGGTGCGCAAAACCCTGATCGAAGAGTTCAGCACCGGCGTGATCTTTATCCGCGGCGTCATCCGTCTGGCCTATTCCGCGGTCGCGGCCGATAAGATCGAAACGATGTTCGAAAATCTTTTCCGTGCCTGCGAGCGCAATTTCACCTCATAAAAAGGAACAGCATCATGGCAACGATCGAACATTTCCGGAACCCTGAAGAATTCCGGCGCATCACCTCCATGATACGCACGACCCTGCAGACGGCTTTTTACGGCAACAACGTCATTCCGGTCAAGACCGTATCCGAAGCCTATTCCCTGGCGCGGGTATCTCCCGGCACCCTCGAACTGACCGGCATGCCCATCCATTGCCCCGAGGAGCAGGGCCTCCCCGAGGATGCGAATATTCTGCTTTTCAACGACGGCGCCGTCTTCGGCCGCTGCGCCGCCGCCCGGCGCATTATCGGCGAACCCGGCGTCGACCTGAAAGAATACGCCGCCAAAATGCGCGAGGCGGTCTACGGCACCCGCTTCGCCACCCTCTACCACGCGGAAACGGTCATCGGACTGGATGAGGATTTCATGGTCAAAGCCCATCTGCTCATTCCCGAAGGCCAGGAGAATATCCTGCTTTCCTGGATGCTGAATTTTCAGTATTTCAACGATGAATACCAGGCGCGCTACCGGAATTCGCGCGAACTGCCCGAAGGCGATCTCTATATCTTTTCCGATCCGGACTGGCAGCACAAGGACCATCCCCTCGGCCTGACCTTTTTCGACCCGGAATACAACTGCGCCGCCCTTCTGGGGATGCGCTATTTCGGCGAGCATAAGAAAGGGACCCTGACCCTTGCCTGGGGCGCGGCCACCCGGAACGGCTACGCCTCCTGCCACGGGGGCCTGAAACGCTACAACCTTCAGGACAATAAAAAATTCACCGTCGCGGTCTTCGGCCTGTCGGGTTCGGGAAAATCCACGATCACCCATGCCCGGCACGGCGACAAGTTCGACGTCACCATTCTGCACGACGACGCCTTTATCATCGATACGGATAAAAAATATTCCATCGCGCTGGAACCGACCTATTTCGACAAAACGCAGGACTACCCGATGAACTGCCCGGACAACCGCTATATCCTGACCCTGCAGAATAACGGCGCCGTTTACTATGAGGACGGAAAACTCTACCCCGTCACCGGGGACCTGCGGAACGGCAACGGGCGCGCCATCAAATCGCGCTTCTGGTCGCCCAACCGCGTCGACCGCATCGACGAGCCCATCAACGCCATTTTCTGGCTGATGAAAGACCCCACGATCCCGCCGGTCGTCAAGCTTGACGGCGCTGCGCTGGGTTCGGCCATGGGCGCGACGCTTGCCACGAAACGGACGAGCGCCGAACGCCTCGCCCCGGGCGTGGACCCGAATGCCCTGGTCGTGGAGCCCTACGCAAACCCCTTCCGCACCTATCCCCTGCATCTCGATTATTCGCGCTTTAAAAAACTGATCGAAGACGGCGTGGACTGCTACGTCCTGAACACAGGCACCTTCATGGATAAAAAGGTCGAACCCCGGCACACCCTGGGGATCATCGAAGCCATAATCGGCAAAACCGCCCGCTTTCATCCCTGGCACCCCTTCAGCGATATCGGGATCATGGATATCGAGGGCTTCGACACCTCGCTCGACAAGCCGGAATACCGCCGTGAATTCATCGCGCGTTTCCGCGACCGCCTTGCGTTCATCGCCTCCCGCGACAGCGAAAAGGGCGGGATCGACAAACTTCCCGACGATGCCCTGGCTTCGCTGGAAGCCGTCCTGTCCAAACTGAAAAAATAAACTGAAAAATCTCCGGTATTGTCCTGAAAACCGCGGACAAGCGGCGTCCGCTTCCCGCATTGGGCCGTTTTTCGACATTTATTCTGAATGCTTAAGCTTGTCTATTTGATCAATACCATCTTGCGCGTAGCCACGACGCGGTGATCGGCCTTCAGGACGGAAAAGTAGATCCCCGAAGGATAAGCCTGTGCGTTCCAACGGACGGCGTAGCTGCCCGGCGCCTGCTGTCCCTCCGCCAGGATCTGAAGGGTCCTGCCCGTTACGTCAACAATGCTCAGTTGGGCCCATGCCGTTTCGGCAAGTCGGTAGGGCACAATGGTCGCGGGGTTGAAGGGATTGGGAAAATTCTGTTCCAGCCGGTGGGTGCCGGGCACGGCCGCCCCTTCGCCGATATCAAGTCCGTTTTCAACAAATTCAAAGAATTCACCCAGCAGAAGGTCCCGTGCCGTTTCCGGATAGACCGTTTCAAAGGGAAAACCCAGGACCATGACCTTTCCCGCGGCGCTTCCTCCGGGAAAAACGCCTTCATAGACCACGCCCGCAGATCCCGCGGTACATCCGGTGTAGGTCAGAAAACCGCGGCTGCCGTTCGGGGCGCCCAGCACGTCCGGATATCTGACATTATAGGTCCCGTGGGTACCGTTATCGAAATAAAAGGGCGGCAGGTCGGAAAAGATACCCTCTCCCGCCGTCTCCGCCCGGTAGTAGACGCCGCTCTGGTTGTTGGGCGCGTCCTGGACGTAGGACACATGAAGGAACTCGCGGCAGAAAGCTTTATCGGCGCTGCTTCCTTTGTAGTCCAAATCCCAGGCGATCTCCGCCCCGGAAACGAACAGTTTGCCGCCCTGCCGCAGGCAGTTCTTGACGATCTCCTGTTCCGCCGTGCTGAAGGTCTCGTCCGCCGTGCTTTCCTCGCCGAGGATCCAGATCACCGCGGCGGCGTCAGGCAGGGAGACGGATCCGTCCGTAACGGCTTCATTGGAAGCCGAGGCCGGAACATAGGCGTGCGTCCGAACCGCCGAAGCATGCTGAACGACAAAATTCCGGGTATTCCCGGCGGTGGCGCGGTCAAAGCCGTTGACGATCAGCACCGGAGCCGTATCAAAAACCGGCTGAACGGCAAGGACCTCCGAAAACGGACCGGTCCCCGCGGCGTTCACCCCGGCGACCTTCATGTAGTAACAGCTGTCCGGATCCAGTCCGGTCAGAAGCCGGTCCAGCGTGTCGCAGTGCAGGGTGTCGGCAAAGCGTATCCCGTCAAAGCCGTAAACCACCCGGAAGGAATCCACGGCGGCGTCATCCCCGGTCCTGAGCTGAACGCTGCCGGACGCTTCGCCCGGCACAAGCGCCAGGGAACGGAGCGCCGGGGGCAGGGACGGCGCCCAGGTGGTGAAATAGAAGACCGCGGACCAGAGCGTTTCGCCCTGAATGCGGACTTTCCAGTAATACCGCGTTTTGATCTCCAGACTGAGGGCGGGCCTATGGGCGTTCGTATCCAGATCGCCGACATGCAGAAGGGAATCGGAAAATCCCGGATCGTTTGAAACGAGCAATTCATAGCGTTTATCCGGAACATGGCGCCAGGAAAAAACGGGGCGCAGGCTGACGTTGGCCGCGGCATGGGCGGGCGTTTCCAGCCGGACGACGGCCGTGGTGCTGTCCGTAAAGTACATCTGCCGGATATCCGCCAGCGCCAGGGTGTCGACCTTTCCGTCCGCACCGTGAAAGGTCAGGACCTGAGAAAAGGCCGGAACGGCAAGAAGTGAAAATATGATCAAGCGGATCGTGTAAGCTTTCATCGTCGCCTCTCAATACAGGTATCGCGGCTGGCTCATGGCGCCGTCTTCGTCGGAAAGCAGTTTGTACAGAATGGGGTCTTTCAGGATGTCGGCCGCCTGCAGGGGAACGCCGTCGACGCGGATCGCGGCATTGACGAGCCGGATCCCGTGGCTGTAATCCACATACCAGTCAACATGCCCGGTATACAGCGGCTGAATGGGCGAACCGCTCGTATAGTGCCATCCGTAGATCGCCACATAGCCGGGTTTTGTCCTGATCGCATTGCAGATGACCACATCTTTCTTTATTCCCGCGATCAGATCGCGGATCTGCCCGCCCTCGGCGTCCCGGGCGGCATTGATGTCGGTATTGTGCTCGATGAATTTATATACCTGCGAATTGTTATCCCCCACCGGAGCGTAGGGTATCGGCGACAGGTGCACGACGGCGTGACGCCAGATGTCATCGCAGAGTTTTCGTGTGGTCAGAATGCATCCGTAGGTATCGGCGATCGCCTGCGCGGTTTTGGGTCCCATCGGGATGCGGCAGTAGTCCTCATTGGTCCCGATCGCAAGGTAATCGGACATCACGTCGTATTCAACGCGGCGCGTCACGCCGTTCGCATCCTGGAAGTCCGAAACGCAGGTCACGAATTCCCGCGCGATATCCGGAATGTTCCCGTTCAGGAATTCCTGCAGGATCAGCGGCTCGCGTTCCGCGAAGGCGGTTCCGAGAACGTCCTGCATGAATTCCGAACCCGTTCGCGCATCCTCTGCGCGGTCGGGGAGCGTGACGGGACTGATCGTGATGCGGTCGATATCCGCGATCCGGAAACGGCTTTCCGTCCCGGCCCGGTAAACGGCCACGTCGCCGGCACCGTCCGGCACCAGCGAATCGATCTCGGTCAGCCGGATCTGGCGGATCCCCGTGACGGTGTGAAAACTCAGAGAAACGCGGGAGAGACTGTCCAGCCTAACCGGCCGGATCTGCATCAGGGCGTTCAGGTCGTATTCCATGCGCGTCGACGAACCTTCAACGATCAGCGTCTGTCCGGAAAGCGGACCGAGGACAAGCGGGAGCAAAAACATCGCAAGCAGGCGTTTCATGATATCCCTCGTGATGATTAGCGTTAACTGAATAATATACCCAAATAAACGAGGTGCGCCAAGTCCTTTGCGAGGTCTTCGCGAACGGGGGTATGAAACCTGGATCCTGGTTG
>CALMFL010000243.1 GCA_937862595.1 uncultured Fidelibacterota bacterium | reverse complement strand
GACCCGCTCGTAAAGGCCATGGAAGCAGATAGCCGGCTTGGCGCCTGCCAGCCGAAGATCAAGGCCTACCGCAGGCGGGATACCTTTGAATATGCGGGCGCCTCCGGCGGCATGATCGACGCCTTCGGGTATACCTTTTGCCGGGGGCGCATCTTTGATCATGTGGAAGCGGACAAGGGGCAGTACGATGAGCCCCGGGACATCTTCTGGGCCAGCGGGGCGGTGTTCCTCGTCCGGGCGTCGGTGTATCATGAGGCGGGCGGATTTGACAATGATTTTTTTGCGCATATGGAAGAGATCGACCTTTGCTGGAGAATTCAGCGGGCCGGGTACCGGATCCGGGTGATACCGGAATCCGAAGTTTTTCATGTGGGCGGCAGCGTGATCCTTTACGGAAGTCCGGAAAAGACCTTTTACAATTACCGGAACAATCTGATCATGCTGACCAAGAACCTTCCGGCGGGACGACTGATCTGGATGCTGCCGTGGCGGATCGTGCTGGATATCGTTTCGGGACTTCAGTCCCTGGCGGCAGGCAGGCCCTCGGATTGCCGCGCCATGTTCCGGGCGCATGCCCATTATTGGAAGTCCTGGGGAAAATGGCTGCGGAAACGCAGAGGCCCGGCATCGCTGACGCCGTATCGCGCCTTGCAGGGCGTCTACCCGAAAAGCATTGTCTGGCAGTATTTCATTAAAGGCATTAAAACCTATTCAGACCTGCCCGGATCCCGGAACGGCAGCAAGGAGCATAAAAAATGAAAGTGGTCATTTTCGCCGGAGGCAAAGGAAGCCGGATATCGGAAGAATCCGTTCTCAGACCGAAACCCATGATCGAGATCGGCGGAAAGCCGATCCTGTGGCACATCATGAAGCATTATGCCGCCTACGGGCATCGTGAATTTGTCCTGTGCCTCGGATACAAGGGGGAAATGATCAAGGAATATTTCCTCAATTATTTCACGCATAATTCGGACATTACGGTCGACATGAAAGAGAACCGGGTCACGGTCCGGGAGTCCGCCTGCGAGGAATTCACCATTTCCATGATCGATACGGGACTGGAGACCATGACGGCCGGCCGCCTGAAGCGCGTACGGAAATATATCGGGAACGAACCCTTCATGCTGACCTACGGGGACGGGGTCTCCGACGTGGATATCAATAAACTGATTGCGTTCCATCAAAGCAAGAAATGCCTTGCGACCATGACGGGGATCCAGCCGCAGAGCCGTTTCGGCATCCTCGATATCGATGAGAACGACATGGTGAAGACCTTCGAAGAAAAACCGAAAAATGAAAATGTCTGGATCAACGGGGGATTTTTCGTCCTGGAGCCCGAAGTGTTCGGCTTTCTGCACGATGACGCCGACACCGTGATGTGGGAGCGTCAGCCGCTGGAAGATATCTGCCGGCAAAAGAAGCTCGCCGTGTACCGGCATTACGGTTTCTGGAAATGCATGGATACCTTGCGGGATAAGATCGAACTGAACGAATTATGGGACAAAGATCCCAAATGGAAGAACTGGGAATGACAGAAGAACTCCGCGCCTATTATTGGAACAAAAAGGTTTTCCTGACCGGCCATACGGGATTCAAGGGATCCTGGATGCTGGTGCTGCTCCATGCGCTCGGCGCAAAGGTCACGGGATACGCGCTGGAACCCGAACACGGGGATGACCTCTATCCTGCGATCGGGGGAGACGGCCTTTGCCGTTCGGTCATCGCCGACATCCGCGATGCGGATGCCCTCTCCCGCGCCGTGGAAGAGGCCCAGCCCGATGTCATATTTCATTTTGCGGCCCAGGCGCTGGTGCGGGATTCCTACCGGATCCCCCTGGAAACATTCGATACGAACGTCATGGGAAGCGTCCAT
>CALMFL010000242.1 GCA_937862595.1 uncultured Fidelibacterota bacterium | reverse complement strand
ATTCGATCGAGACCTGGTCCGGCTGGGGAAGGATCTCGAAGCTGGACGGAGGCGGAGGAGCAAACGGTATGTCAAAACCGCTGTTATAGGTTTCCCTTGCGGTCCTGAAGGTTTTAATAATGGAATCTTTTCCCGTGTAGACCCAGCTGTCCTTGTAAATATCCATGAGCGGCGCGGTTTCGTCAACGGGGTCGGGGTCCCGGTCCGGGGAGGCCGGCGGCAGGTTGAGGGTAACGGTATTGCCGTTGTAGGCCTTGTACCAGTTCCGCCCCACCTCGATCGCCTTGCGGCGGTCCAGCCCCGATACGCCTTCGCACAGGACGATCCTGACCGTTTCGCCGGGCGGGATCTCGTAAGGTCCGAAGCTGAGGTAGCCGTTCGTCCCGGCGGCGTCCTTGTTGCAGGTGTAGAAAGGCGGGTAGCGGTCCGCGATCTTGTGCCCGGCATAAACATCCTGGGGCGTATCGAACATTCCGAGGTTCTCGAAGTTGTCGCTTAAATACATCCATGCGTGCTGATCGGCGCCTTCCCCGGGAACGGTATCGCCGATGTACCAGCCGATCCGCACCTTGGTCTTGTCGTTCGACGAATCGTCATAGCCGCGGTCGGCGTGCAGGACGGCGGTCCCGGCGAACTGCGGGCTGCGGAGGCGCGCATCGTTCAGCGTTCCCTCGGCCGGCAGGACGGGAACGCCGACATTGTCGTAGGTCAGGGTGATATCGTTCGTTTTCGCCTGGCCGAGCCAGGTGTAATAATACGGAATGTCCGGGTCGTCCGCGATGGGCGTATGGTGCACCCACTGGTGGGCGCCCCAGCCGGCTTGCGCCATATTGGTCACGTAGCGCGCCTCGCGGCTGGTGCAGTAACGGGACATGATGCCGAAATAAAAATCCTGAACGGTGCTGCTGAGCTCAATGTCCGCATCGTCATCCACATTGCCGGTATTGGTGAAATCGTACTCGTAAATGAAGTAGTTGTCGTTAAATTTCTGGCTGAAAGCATAGATCGTCCGGGTCATCTCCACACCCAGGGCGGTCCGGACAACGTTCGTGACGATCCGGTCGGCGGCAAGGTCGTCATCGATATTGCCGTTGAGGAAGTCCTCGTAGTACTGGGCGGTCCCGTCAACCGTAATCTCGGTATAGGGGTATTTCCCGGTCTGTTCGAGGACCATGGGGACAAGCTGATTGGGGGCCGATCCGGTATGGAATTTTGCCGATTTGTAGTTCAGCAGGTCACCCGCAGGGTCCGTAAAGTTCCGGCAGGCCACGAACTGGCGGTCGATCACGAAATTGTCCGTGCGGTCGTACCACGCCGGCCAGATCATTCCGACGTACATGTTCAGGTTCGCGTCATGGCCGCGTTCCGCGCCCCAGGCTTCAAAGGGGCTCTGGATCGCGCCGACCCTCACCCAGGTCCGGGTGCTCAGCGGAATGGCGGCAAACGCAGCCCCGGTGATCAGGAGGAGCAGGGCGGTACTGTACTTGAATCGTTTCATTTTTCCGGCCTTTGTTCCTAAAGAACTTTTATTTCTTTAAAGCATATTGGCACACAAGCGTATGTGTGCCAATATATGTGTGATCGCAAATAAGCTCATTACGTCTTTGTTCCGAAAGGCATGTGATCCTTGACACGTCAACATAATAAGTTGTCGGTCTTGCTTTACGGCTTGACCATCAGATCGATGTAGCCCCAGTGACCCGGTGCGATGGCGTCCTGAACGTGGATCGTGATCTTGGAGTTGATGACGTCAATGGCCGGGGGAATGACCTGCAGCTGCGTCGGACTTGCGGAAACGACGGTGGCCAGCTGAGCGCTGTGATTGACCCAGTCGGTAATGCCGCTGTAGGTCGTTACGGTGCGGATCATGCGGGTGTAGCCGGTCGTGTCATCGGTCGTGGTGTCGATATTGGTAAATACCGGGAAGGTCTCGACCTTCGTCAGCACCATTTCGTCGGCATCCGTCAGGGTGTACTCCTCGGTCACGGTCGGTTCACGGTATTCGACGACCGTGGGAACCGCATCGATGACCGTCGTTATGGTGGTCACGTAGGTGTTGGTCACGATCGTGATGTTCTTGAAATCCGATACGACGCTGTAGGTCCCGCCGGTCGTGATCGAATCCGTCACGCTGGCCGTGCTGCCGATGACCGGTTCGCTTACGGAGTAAAAATACACGAAGTTCTCGTCAAGGGAATCCGAGAAATTCGACCCGGTGATGGTCAGGGTTTCGTCGGTCCACATAAAGGTTTTGTCGACGCTTGTAATGACGGGGGTCTTTGCGTTCTCCTCGTCCGGATCGATCGGCGTATAAAGCGAGGGCGGAACATCAAAGCAGCCCGTTAAGGCAAAGGCGATGACAAGTAAGGCTGCCAGACTGAGCATTATTTTGGTTTTCATTCTATTCTACCTCTTTTTTTATCTGATGATGATGAATTTTTTGATGACCGATTCGCCCTTGAACAGCAGCGGCAGGCCCGTTTCCGTTTCGTCGATATCCTGGCTGACCTGGATGTGCGCGATGTACACGCCGCTCTTGACCACCTGGCGCGAATCCGTACTGCTGTACCAGGCCTCGTCCGCCACCGCGGACATGCCTTCCCGGGTTATGTGGTCGATCTCGGACACCATATCCCCGCGCTCCGTGAAGATCCGGATCGTGCAGTTCGCCGGAAGGTTGTAGAACATCAGCTTGTCCTTGTCCGTGCCCGTGCCGAAGGTGATCTTACGGTTCTTGATGTTGTAGGGGTTCGGAACGATCCGCACCATGCCCAGCACGGCGTCGATGCGTTCCGCATCCGTGATCAGGCCGTCCGCATAATCCTGCGCGATCTGGCTGATCAGCCGCCCGTCGTCCGCGATGTCGCGCGGGGGTTTCTTCAGGCTGGTCGGGATCGTCGTCTGCGTATAGGCGCGGCCGCTCTCCAGCTCGCCCAGCACGGGGTCGACGCTGTAGGATACGATATAATAGTAGTAGTTGATGCCCCGCAGCAGTTCCTTGTCGGAATAGCTGTTCGTTACGTTCCCTTCCGTGACGCTGCATTCGAAGATCGGGTGGTAGAAGGAATCGGGCGCCAGCATGGCGCGGTAGAGGCGGTAGCCTTCGAAATCGGGGTCCGATTCCGCATTCCTCGCCCATTCGATCGAGACCTGGTCCGGCTGGGGAAGGATCTCGAAGCTGGACGGAGGCGGCGGCGGAAGGGGAATGCCGAAATCGCTGTCGTAATTATCTTTGGCCCGCATAAAGGTCTGTACGATGGAATCCTTCCCGGTATAGACCCACATGTTCTTGTAAATGTCCATGGCGGCGGCGGGAACGGGATTCTCGGCGTCACCCATATGAATGGGTTCCGGATCGCGGTACAGGGGCGCCGGCGGCAGGTCGAGGGTAACGGTATTGCCGTTATAGGCCTTGTACCATTTCTTTCCCACTTCGATGGCTTTTTTCCGGCTCAGACCGGAAACGCCTTCGCAAAAGACGATCTTGATGCTTTCGCCGAAGGGGATCTCGTAGGGGCCGAAGCTCAGATAGCTGTTGGTCCCGGCGCCGTCCTTGTTGATGATCAGGCTGTTCGGGGCCAGACGGTCGCCGATCTCGTGCGTGATATCCTGCGGCGTGTCAAAGGTTCCCATGTCTTCATAGTTGTTATTCAGCAAACCCCACACCTGCTGATCGGCGCCTTCGGGAGGGAAGGTGTCGCCGATGTACCAGCCGGTACGGATCTTGGTCTTGTCGTAGGAGGGGTCGTTATAGGCTTTGTCGACATGCAGAACGCCCTGACCGACGAACTGCGGACAGCGGATGCGGGCATTGTCGATCGACCCTTCGGCGGGAAGGTAGGGACCCCCGACATTGTCGTAGGTCATGGTGATGTCCGCCGTCTTCAGCTGGCCGAGCCACGAATAAAAATACGGGATCTCCGGATCATCGGCCATGGGTGTATGGTATACCCACTGATGCGCGCCCCAGGTGTTCGTCCGCATGTTCGTGATGGCCTCGTTCTCGCGGGAGGTGCAGTAGCGGGACATCAATCCGAAATAGAAATCGTGGATCGTATTGCTGAGCTCGATCACGTCGTCGTCATCGATGTTCCCGGTGTTGGTGAAGGTGTACTCGTAAATGAAGTAATTGTCATTGTAGGCCTGGCTGAAGGCATAGATCTTCCGGGTCATGTCCACGCCCATGCCGGTCCGCACGGTGTTGGTGACCACCCGGTCCGCCGGAAGCAGGGGATCGATATTCGAACCCAGGTAATCGTCCACGTACTGTGCCGTTCCGTCCACGCTGATCTCGCAGTAGGGATATTTTCCCGACTGCGTCAGGACCTGGGGAATGACCTGAGTGGAGCTGGCGCCGCTTGAGAATTTCGCGGATTTGAAATTCAGCACTTCGCCGCTGGTCGCGGTAAAGTTCCGGCAGGCCATGAACTGGCGGTCGATCACGAAGTTGTCGGAACGGTTGTACCACGCCGGCCAGAGCAATCCTTCATAGATGGAGTAGTTCGCATCCCATCCGCGCTCGGCGCCCCAGGCGTCGAAGGGGGACTGCAGCGAACCTACGCGCACCCAGGTGCGGTTGCTCAGCGGAATCGCGGCATACATAAGCCCTGCGGCCAGGATACCAATGGTTATTATTTTATATATCTTCTTCATAATTTCCCTTAGGACTTAAAATGTTACTGAAATACCCAACCGGAAGGTTCTCGGATTCAGGAAGGTCATGGAGGTCAGGTTCGGCATGTCGATGTAGGCTTTTTTGCTGTAAAGCTCTTCGACGGTCGACTCGGTTTGGAGAACGAATTCCGAACCGTCCCAGCGATAGAAGGACTCCCCTTTTTCCACGCCGTCCGCCTGATTGTGGTATAACACCGATTCAAGCGGCTGGGAAACCTGGGTCATAAGGTTCGCATAGGATTCGATGGGGACGTATTCGCCGTAGGTGTTGTAGTCTCCGATCTTATCGTCGCCGAGGAAGATCCCTTCTTCCCAGAACAGGTGCAGGGAGTTGATGTAGTTGTCCTGCCAGTCGATGGCGCCGGTGCTTCCGGTCGTGGAGAGGTTCCTGATATTGAAGATATTGTCGATATCGAGGTAGATCCTGAGATTGACTTTGTTCAGCGACACAACCTTGGAAGCTCTCAGGTCGCATGACCAGGTGTCTTTCCATTCAAAGGGATAGAAGATCGTATTGTCCTGCGGGAGAGTAACCCGGGAATAGGCCGTTCTGCTGGAATATCCTCCGTCGTTCCAGGAGGCAAGCATGCTGACCGTCCAGCCGCCCGTCAGGGCGGGACTCAGTCCGCCCAGGGAGTAACCCTGCGGCGTTTTGAGGATCAGGCTGGCCCGCGCGTAGGGCGCCGGGAAGGGGTAGTATTCGACCGGGTTGGTCTTGAGGTCGTTTTCCAGCAGCGCCGGGTTGGTCTCGTATTCCTGCTTGACGTTCGGGATCCCGAAGGCGCCGGAACTGTAGAGCTGATAGGTGTAGTTCACAAATCCGCTGACGAAGGTGCCCATTTTCTTCAGGGTCAGTTCAAAGCCGCTGACATCGCGGTAGGACCTGGATTCGGCAAGGCTGTAATTGGTCTTGCCTTTGCCGCTTCCCAGTCCGATGTAGCTTGTCCAGGTCTCCTGGTTCTTCGTGTCGTTGTAGAACGCGGCGATCTTGGCAAGGTAGCGGTCAAAGAAACTGTGCTCGTAGCCCAGCTCGTACATGATGGTCTTTGAGAAGGGCAGTTCGGGATTGCCGAGGCGCTGGATGTTCCCGCCGTCGCCGTAGCGGTCGACGATGTAAAGATAGGTCGCCGTCGGCATCGACGAGAAGTGCCCGTAGTTGAAATATAATTTCGAATTCACGGAAATGGGGTGAGAAATGCCGATGCGCGGGTTAAGGCTGTAAACGGATTTGGTCCTGCGATAGTTCGCAAGCGTATCCAGCCCGAATCCGTACACGGCGTTCAGCAGGGTGTCGTAGGGGGTTAGGTCGTACCATTCCCCGTTCATGTTGTACATGTCAAAACGCAGACCCGCGTTCACGACCAGGCCTTCGAATTCCAGTTTATCAAGCACATAGGCGCCCAAACGGAGGGGCGACTGGTCCCAGTTGTAGTATTCTTCCCATGTGGTCATCGGCGCGACCATCCAGGAGTCCACCACATTCCGGGTGTGGACAAAGTTGAAACCCGTTTTGATCTCGTTGTTGCGGGCGATCTGGTTCTGGTAATCCCCTTTGATCGTCGTCACGATATTGTAACTCTGGTCCCGGGCAAAACCCGCCCAGTCGGTCCTGAGTCCTTCGACCAGTCCCGGGCTGTAGGAGGGATGGTAGCCGTTGGGATACTCGTTGATCATATCGTATTCGTAGGCGCCGAAAATATCTTCGAAAAGACGCAGGGTATCGGTGAGGTCCAGGGAATCCAGGGGATATACCTCATAATCGGTGCGGGTGCGGTTGACGATCAGTTTGGCAAAGGAACGTTCGTTGAACTGATGGTTCAGTTCGAGGCCGTAGCCGAAGCGTTCGATGTCAATGGGGTTGTTATAGCCGTTCTGGAACATGGCGTAGGAGAGGCTCGCCAGGTTCGCAACGCTCCAGGTCGAGGAATAGTATCCGCCGGTGGAGGGGCTGTTGTTGCCCGTGGTGCTGACCGCCTGGGTCTTGCCCCAGTTCCCGGACAAGGTCAGGGTCGTTTTCGGCGAGAGGTCCGCGCTCATGTTCATTCTGAACGCATCGTCGTTGTAGGTGTCCCGAGAAAGCGGGATGATATAGGCGCTTTGCGCGCCGCGGTACGAGGCATAGAAACGCAGGTTGCCCAGCGCGGAACCGCCCGGCACCGGACCGCCGAAGCCCATGTCGACGATGTAGTCGGGGGCGTCATGTACGACCTGGCGCCTATGTTCGTATTCATAGATCTCTTTAAGCTGAGCCGGGGTGAGGTCGTTCGTCGGATCGGAATCTTTCATCAGTTCTTCGGAAAGTCCGTTATAACCGCTCTCGAAGGCGCGATACTGCGCTTTCGTATAGATGTCCCATACGCCGTTGCCGCTTCCGGTCCAGCAGATGTCCTCATCCATGAAGGCGCGGTGCCAGTAACCGTTGGGGTCGCTGAGGGGCGTTCCGAACTGTTTGGCCTGCAGGGGCGTGTACTGGATGTCCGCGGTCCCGGTGTATTTGTCCTTGTTCCCTTTTTTCGTCACAACGCTGACAACCCCGGAGCGGGCGTTGTCGTATTCCGCGCTGAAACCTCCGACCTGCAGCTGGACTTCCTGCACCGCCGACATCGGGATGCTGGTATAGGGCGTATTGGAACGCTGGTCATTCGTGGACATGCCGTCGACCATGTACAGCAACTCGCTGGAGGAACCGCCTCGGATCTCAAGTCCGGATACGCCGGCCTGCAGGGAGATGGCCTCTGAAACGCTGGTAACCGGCATTTCATTGATCTCGTCGTTGGAAATGTTCGTCTGACTGCCGGAAATATCGGTCCTGACAACGGGCCGCTGCGCCGTGACGACGACTTCCTGTCCCTTGAAGGCTTCGACCGCCATGTCAAAATCCACCTTGGTGTTCAGGTCGATCTTCACGATCACGTCCGTCTGTTCGACCTTGGCGTAACCCACATAGGTCGCGGACACCGTATAGGTTCCGGGCGGGACGTTCAGTATCGTATAGTATCCTTCTATATCAGCCGCCGCGCCCTGGGAGGTCCCCTTCACGATGATATTCGCACCGGCAAGGGGTTGCTCCGTACTTTTGTCGATGATGCGTCCGCTGATCTTACCGGTAGTCGCCGCATAGGGAAATAAGGCTATTCCCGCAAGCAGAACGGCTACAATATATTTTTTAAAATTCATACCATTACCCATGTTTCAATATTTAAAAGGAATACCTCAGAGTAAAACTTTGTGAATTGTTAAATATACCGAACGGCGTATAGGAATAGTCGATCATAAGACCGGCAACCTGCACCCCGGATCCGAAGGTCAGCCCGCGTTCGTCGCGGTTACCCATATACCCAACACGTACAAAGAAAGCATCCATGAGTTTGTATTCGAGACCGATATCGATGTATTCGGGATAGGATCTCGGATGGCTGGCGTCGATGCTGACGAGGAGAGAATGCTGATCGCTCATGTTCTCGACAAGGTCGAACACATCCATCGAAACGCCCATGGTGAAGGTCAGGGGAAGCTGGAAGCTTTCTTCTTCGTACATGACCTCGCCGGAGAAGTTGCGGACGCTCATGCCGAACACAAAGCTTTTCCATCCGGTCTTGAAGAAGGTGCCGAAGTCAAAGGCGAGGGTGTTCGCGACATTGGCGCGGGTCACGATCTCGGTGGAACCTGTTTGAAGGTCTTCGACCAGCACGTTGCTGGCGCCCAGGTTCTGGCCCGCCCAGCGGACCTGTCCGCCGACGGAGAACTTGGTGCTCAGGGATTTTGCGTATCCGATACCCACCTGCATGGCGGTCGGGTAGATCAGACCGGTCTCAATGTAGCCCTGGTCGTTTCCCCAGAATTCGGTGCCTTCGATCTCACCGTAATCGACCGACGCGACGGAAAAGGCAACCGCGCCGAAGCGTCCGTTCGCGATATTGAACGCGCCGGAGAAGGCATTGTGCTTGATGTCGGCGATCCACATGTTGTAGGACGCGGTGACATCCATTGTTTTCTGCATGAAACCGAGAGCCGCCGGATTATAGAAGATGGCGGCTGAACCGCATTCGACAGCGCTTAACGCGCCGGCCATACCGTTTGCACGCGCATCCGATCTGACGCTCAGGAATTGAAAGCCCGTCTGCGCGATCTTCTTGTATTCCTGGGCAAAGGAGAACCCGACACACAGGACCACGATCAGGATGAGTGCGATTATTTTATTTTTCATAATGATTTCCTCATTCTCTTTTTATTTATGATCTTACTTTTCGCTACTTAACAAGCACGCTGAAGCCGGTACCCTCTTCGTCATAGCCCACGGCAACGAGGTAGAGCGTTTCGGCAAAGTTATATAAGTAATGGACTTTTGTAATATCTTTACTTACGAACATTTCCTTGAACGTGATCCCGCTTACGTTGGGCGTGAACGGGCCAAAATTCATCGTGCCGGAAGAAGTAACCGAAATAAGCTTGTACATGGTCATATTCCCGCCGGTCAAATACATGCGCAGGGTGTCGACATCGTCCAGGTCGCCGAGCGCGAGTAAGAACAGCCTTTGGGGCAGTTCCTTATCCGCTTCCATAAAGATACCCTGATCCAGGTCATTGATAGTAATGCTGTCCAGTCCGTTCAACAGTGCGTTCGTTTTGTCGACACTGCGCACCAGTTCGCTAACCGCCATTACCGAATTAGAGTCCCAGAGCGTGGTATCACACTGATACGCGCTTCTCGTGACCTTGGTCACCGTCGGGGCAAGCAGTTTGGCCGCGATGTCTTCGGTTTCGGGGTCTTTCACGTAGGATTCAGGGAAAACACCCACTCTGAATTTAAAATAATTGGTCTCGGATTCCGGCGCCGCCGCACTGAACTGGCTGGAGGATTTGGTGGATTCGGCGCGGAGCCAGCGGACCAGATAGCGGCCGGGTTCAAGGTCGTACACGGCTTTCGCCACCACGGTGCCGGAGCCTTCATCCGCCCGGTTGCCGAATTGGGCGGCCATGGGGAGGGTGATCGTGTTGTCCAGCATGGGCAGGCGGGTTCCGGTGGAATCCCAGATACGCATCGACATGTGCTCATTGAAATAGAAGGTGACCCGGTCCGCTTCCTCGACGTCGAGGAAACTGTAGAGCGACATCACTTCGACGGCCTGGCAGGTGACCCGGAACGAGCGTTCGCCGAGGCTCAGCGCGGGGATCGATCCGGCCTGTCCGTAAAGGCAGCGGGTCGCTTCCACGAAGAAGTCGTATTTGCTCATCTCGTCCTCGATCACAAAATCCTGTTCGGCGCCGGCCGTGTGGACCGAATCGAAAGCGGCGTTGATCGCCGTTTCCAGGTTGTCGGTGATCGTGACGCTGCCGTAGGTCTGGCCTGTCAGCAGCGTGTTCACGGTCGCAACCGTTTTGTTCATGTACAGTTCGATCGTCGTAACCGAATCATAGTAGTTGTCAATGGTCGCAAATGCGATCGTTGAAACCACGGCGTTCTTTTCTCCGGTCACGATCTTGGCCTTGACGCGCGTTTCGATCGTTTGGATCTCATCTCCCGCCGCCATCAACGCATTCACGTTCTTGTCGTCCAGGAAATACGGATCGGCGCTGGCTTTCAGGGTCCTTGCACTGACAAGCCCCAGATCGACCGTGAGACAGGCTGCCTCATCGAAGGGATCCATGGGAAAATCTATTGTGGGTCTAAAGTAATCGCATCCGGCGAGCAATAACACCACAAGAACAAGGTACACGATAATTTTTTTCATTTTCTTACCTCTGTTTTTTAACGAATTACAATGAATTTTTTAATGATGGAATCGCCCGTCTTCAGTTCAACGCCGGTCTTTGCGTCCGCAAAGTCGCTGACCATTTCAAAATGGGCAATATACACGCCGCTGACCAGGATCTGCTGCCAGTCCGTGGTCAGGTACCAGGCAAAGCCTTCTTCGGATTCTTCCACTTCCGCGACAAAATCGCCACGTTCGGTATAGATCCGGATCCGGCAGCCTTTCGCAACGCCTGCGAACAGGAGCTTGTTGACATTCCCGACGAACTGGATATCCTCGTTCCGGACGTTGACCGGATTGGGGACGATCTTGATCAGCAGGTCCATGAGCTGTTTTCTGTCCGCAGGATTGGTCAGGTCAAAGTCGTCGATATTCAGTTTTTCATTCGGGGCGGGCGGGCTCTTGACGGTCGCGCCGCGGTTCGTCCGGGTAAAGAAGGGACTGCTTCTCAGCGGCACGCCGGGTTTGATCTCGTTCTGGGTGCCGTCGTCGTAAGAGACGATATAATAATAGTAATTCTGACCGCGCAGCGGTTCGGTATCCATGTATTCGAATTCATCCGATGAATTCGCGATCAGGTAATTGTCCAGCGTGCCTGCGCTGACATTGCAGTCAAGGATCTCATGGTAGGTGGAATCCTTTTCGATAAAGGCGCGGTAGACTTTAAAGCCCTCGAACTTGGGGTGGGCCATGGCGCCGGTCCCCTTCCAGGTGATCTTAACGCCGTCCTCGGTCGAGAAGATCTCGACGAGCTCGGGAGGCTTGGGCGCTTCCGGGATGCCGTCATAGAAGCCGCCGTTATACAGATTGATCGCTTTCCTGAAGGTGCTCATCAGGGAGTCGCGGCCGGTATAGACCATGGCGTCTTTCCAGGCATCCGCATTGTCCTTGTTGATGGTCATGGTTCCCGAGGGATTGGCAGGGTCGATCACGGTCAGGGTCTTGTTGTCGTACTTCGCTTTATACCATTGCTGGCCGATAAAGTAGGCGTAATCGTGCGGAAGTCCGGCGGCGCATTCCGCCCAGACGATCTTGATCTTGTCGCCGGGGGCCATGGTATAGGGACCGAAAGCCAGCATCTGCGAATAGCCGGCGGATCCGGTGGCTTTCGAATAGGCGCCCGCGTCGCCGCCCTGGGTTTCCCAGACGGTTTCCGCATGGCTGCCCATGTCGCCGTTCGCAATATACTGTAAATATTTGTTCGTCATGTTGAGCTCGTCATACTGGTCCATGCCCGCCGTGTTCGTGAACGGATGGTTGGAGTTGATGTATGCGTTCGAGCTCGGCTGCGAGGGATCGTCGCTGGGATCGGAGGGGGACGTGTCCGCGTGGATCACGACCATGCCCCGGTACTGCGGGGACCCGAGACGGCCGTCATTGATCGGGGGAAAATTGTTGTGCACAATGCTGTTCACGTTCGGGGACCCGATGTTGTCATAGCCGAAATCGGACCATTTTCCCATCCAGGCGGCGTAGCCGCGCATCCAGTTGCCCGCATCGTCCTGCGCATCCAGGCCGGTGTTGTCTTCGTAGCTTGATACGGTGACGGGATTGGCCTGGTCCTCCCCGATCACGTCGGTCATCATGCTGTATCCCCAGCGCACGTCGCGGACGGAGGTTGAGATCCAGTGCCGGTGAGCGGCGGTATACGAACCGTTCCAGCAGCCTTCCTGGGAAATGGCGTCGCGCCATTGCCAGTGAAAATACACGCCGGTCAGAGTCTGCGGGTAGACAGCGCCGGCCTGATTGTAGATCCCGGTGTTCTCGAATTCATATTCGCTGATGTGGATATTGTCGTAGTTCTGCTGGGAAACGACGTAGACATTTCGCGTAAAGGTGATCCCGGTCGAGGTGTTGAGCGTGTTCACGAAGACGCGGTCGGCGACCAGCGCGGGGTCGATCTCATCGATGTCGTCGTTCTTTGCATCCGCTCCGTTCATCATGTCGCTGCCTTCGTTCTCGTCGACAAAGACTCCGGGGTGGTCATAGCGCGCGACCAGCTTCATCTCCTGCGGCATGAACTCGCGGATCTCCACGTCCACGACGGCACGGGGGCCGTTATGGGCGACCTTGTAGGGATAGACCCGGTTCTTCGCGGGATCGAAAAAGTTCGAAGCGCCGATCCACATGCCCTTGGCGGCCTGCATATCCTGATCGCGGTAGAAGGCGTCCCAGCAAAAACCCCACTGCTGCTGCGCATAAACGACCTCTTCCCGTTCCGTACCGGTGTCGTAGTAGAAGTTCTGCAGGGAGCCGACGACTATCCATTTGTAGCGTGTGGCGCCGTCCAGCGACACCATGGACAACATGATCAGTAATATTAAGAGTGTTCTCGTTAAACCTGTTTTTTTCATTTCTCACTCGCTTTTTTATTAAAGGTCAATTGAAAATTGTAATCCGACATAGATATCGCGCGGGCTGAGGAACATGTAGGGAGTGTTTGCCGGGTTGTCGATATAGGCGTTGTTGTTCAGGACCTCGATGACCTCGCTGTCCGGGATCGGCACGATCTCACTGCCCACAAGCTGCGACCAGGTCGCGGTCGATTCCACATAGTAATAGACGGAGGGATCGTTGACCTGGGACAGGTTCGCCACATAGGACATGGGCTGATAGTCCACGCCGGAAGGACGGTAGTCCAGATATTTGTCGGCTTTCGTCTCGGCGCCTTCCGGATAAAAGGCCGGCGAGAGGTGGTCCTGATCCGTCTCTTCATAGGCGGCGGTCGGGAAATGCAGCGAGGCGATGTAATGATCGAGCTGGTATCCGTCCACAAGCGCGTACGAGGATCCGACGGACTGTCCGGCCAGACTGAGCCGTTTCAGGTTGAACACGTTGTCAACCTCCAGAACGAAGGAAATGTTGAGCTTGTCGAACTTCAAAGGCTTGATCAGCTTCAGGTCGCATGCCCAGCTGTCCCGGATCTCGATGATATTCGAATAGAAACCTTTGGTCCTGTTGATATAGTATCCGGCATCGTACCAGCTGCCGCGAAGCGAGAGACTCCATCCGCCCAGCAGGTTCCCGTACCTTGCGGGGGTCTGGAAAACCAGGTTGGTCTTGACCGAAGGACGGGGAATGCTCTTTGTCTGTTTTTTGGACTCGGTGTTCTGGATCATGTTGTTGTAGGCTTCGGACCCTTCGTTCTCATAGACCGACGGCCAGGAGAAGCTTCCGTTGCTGTAGGACGAGTAGTTCAAATTGACGAACCCGCGCATCCATTCGCCGTAGCGTTTTTTGAAGGTGATCTCAATGCCGCGGATGTCCTGATAGATGCGGTCGTCGCTCACCGAGTAGTTGATGCCGGCGATGCTGCGGTAGGTGGTGGTCGTCGCCTGGTTGCTCTTGTCTTTATAGTAGGCCGCGACATGGATGAGGTACATGGAGGTGATCGCCTGGTCAAAGCCCAGTTCGTAGGAAACGGTCTTCTCAAACTTGGATTCGGGATCGCCGATCCAGGCCAGGCTGTAGTCGCCGTAGCGTCTCATCTGGAAGTAGTAGTCGGGGTCCATCTTCTGGTACATGTGCCCGTAGTTGAAATAAAGCTTCGAGGATTCGGTGATCGGGTGCGAGATCCCGATCCGGGGAAGCAGATGGAACTGGCCTCTGGCTCTCCGCGTGGGGAAGGTCGCCTCCGCAAGCGAATCGTTCAGCGCATAAGGCTTGTAGAGGTCGCTCAGGAACACTTCATCCCATCCGAGGGAATCCATGTCGTACCATTCGCAGTTCGGGTTCCAGTATTCGGCCCGCATTCCGATCTGCGCGACAAATCCTTCATACTCGATCTTGTCGGTGATATAGGCGTCGATCTGGAAGGGATTCTGGACCCACATGGTATTGGTGGCGTTCGACGCGGAGAGGGAGCGTTCCGAACCGTAGTTCATGTCGTATACCCAGTACTGCATCTGAACGCCCGCCTTGACCTCGTTCCGGTCATTGATCTGCGACTTGATGTCGTATTTTGCCTGAAGGCGCGAGGTCCGGGTGCTGTCGTAAGGCCACTGCACGTAGCCGGTGAAGAAGTTCGTGCTGGCGTAGGTGACCTCGTTGACGGTATGGAAGCCGTAGGGCTGTTCGTCCATGAAAAGTGCGACGCCGCTGAGGCCTTCAAAGATATTGGCGGTCGTCGTGTCCCTCGGTTCGGCGGGATGACTGTTGTACGCGGTCCTCGAGTACTCGACATTGCCTTCCCAGAAGGTCTTCTCGTTCACGATGCTTTTCAATGTGGCGGCGTACATCTGATTGTAACGCTGCGTCAGACCGTAATAGTTCGGATAGAAAAGGCGGGACATGGACCAGCCCCCGTCGATGGCGCCGGAAGCGGAGGTGTAGACCCCGGGGGTTCCCGACAGGCTGGTGGCCGTTCCGTAATATTTATTGTGCATGCTGAAAACGGTCAGTTTCGTTTTGTTTGAAACATCGGCGGTCACTTTGCCCGTCCAGGTCCAGTCGTTATACTTGTCGGTGGCAAGCGGCTGCAGGTAGGCGGTCTGGTTCGTCACCAGGGTGGTGAAAAAGCGCAGGTTCCCGAGTTTTTGCGAGACAAAGGGAACGGGGCCGCTGAGCCCGATGTCCATGTTGTAATCGGGGATCAGTTTTGAATAGAAATCGTCGCCGCGGCGCACCAGGTACCGGAACTGCTGCTGCAGGGCTTCGGGGGACAGGTCGTTGTCGGGGTTGTCGTCGCTCATCAGGCCCTGGCTGATCGTGTTCCATCCGGCAAATTCCGGATATTCGCCCTGGGTCTTCAGGTCCCATTCTCCGTTCCGGGTGCCGACCCAGCAGACGTCGTCGTCAAGATAGGGGCGCAGGAACAGGGCATTCTCGTCGTACATGGAGAAGATCTCGTTCCCGCTGATGTCGGTGTAGGAGAAGTTTTTCGGCGCGTAGGGGCTGTATTTCACGTTCACGTTCATGGAATATTTTTTCGAGCTGCCTTCCTTGGTGACCACGCTGACCACGCCGGACTGCAGGTCGCTGTACTCGGCGCTGAAACCGCCCGACTGGACCATGATCTCTTCGATGGAGGACAGGGAGATCGTTGAGATCGGCTCCCCGGTACGGTTGTCCTTGATCGTGAGGCCGTCGATCAGCAGGGTCGTTTCATTCAGGTCGCCGTCGCGCACCGACAGGCCGCTCATGCCGGCTTCCATGCCCACCACGTCGCCGATGGAGGTCGCCGGAAGGTCCGCGATCTCGTCTTTGCCGATATTGACCTGGCTGGAGGCGATGTCAACCTGCACGGGTTTCCGTTCGGCCGTGACCACGATCTCTTCGCCTTTGTAAGCTTCGATCTGCATGGAAAAGTCAAGCGGGGTGGTCAGGTCGATGTTCACGCGGACATCGGTCTGCTGAATGACCGCATAGCCGATGTAGCTGGCCATGACCTCGTATTCTCCGGGAGGTATGTTCAGAATGACATAGAATCCCTCGGCGTTCGTCGCCGCCCCCTGGGATGTGTTCTTAATGATGACGTTCGCGCCGGGCAAAGGATCACCTGTTGCAGCATCGTTCACATAGCCGGATATTTTTCCGGTCGTCCCGGCAAAAATGATGCCAACAGAGAGCAACAGCACAGCGAATATCCTTTTTAATCTCATATTAACAACTCCTTAATATTTACCGATTTTTTTATGTCGCAAGTGTCAAAAACAGTGTGCTTAGTTTTCTTAACGTAATGTCGTGTAATCTTATCTCGTTTAATTCTTATAGCGA
>CALMFL010000241.1 GCA_937862595.1 uncultured Fidelibacterota bacterium | reverse complement strand
GCCCTGACCGCCCCGGTCCTGGTGGTCATGCTCAGCTGGAAACCTCTCTTCAGCACGGCGATCGGAGGTCTTCTCAAAAACCGGCAATTCCACCTGGTGGACATCGGCATCGCCGCAGAGCATTTCTGCCTGCAGGCGACAGAAGAGGGACTCGGCACCTGCATGATGGGGTGGTTCAATACACGGAAGATCATGAAGCTGTTGAACATCAGGACACCCAAAAAACCCGTCCTTGTTTTCACCCTCGGCTATTCCGGACACTCCGCGATTCGCGAAAAGAAACGCCGTTCCCTGGACGAAATTCGAACATATATTTAATGCTTGTCAGACTGCACGACTTCATGTCCGCTGCGCCGTAACCTTGCCGCGTTTTTATGCTTTCTCTTATCTTTTACGTTGATCCTGAGACATTTCCCGATACGCATTCCATGCGGAGGTTTCCGCGGTGCGCAGTTCATCATCCTCACGATAAATAAAATACGCCTCGACACCCTCCAGGGATTCGATAAAGGCCTGTCCCCGCACCTTACCCAGAACGATCGCCGCGGTTGCGGCGGCATCCGCCAGCATGCAGGTTTCCGCAATGACCGTGACCGAGGTAAGTTCATGCTCGATGGGATGCCCCGTCTTCGGATCGATCAGGTGCGAATAGCGCTTTCCGTCCACCAGATAAAATTGCCGGTAATCCCCCGAGGTCGCGCAGGCCTTGTCCCGAAGCACGATCGCAGCCGGAGTGCTCAGCTCCCCTGCTTTCTCCGGGGCGGGGTCGGCGATGCCGATGCGCCAGGGTCTTCCGGCATTGTCCCCGCAAGCGCGGACCTCTCCCCCGATCTCCACCAGGATATCCCGATACCCCAGCGACAGCAGGGCTTCGGCGACTTCATCCACGCCGTAGCCCTTGGCGATCGCCGAAAAATCCAGGGAGGTTTCCGGATCCGTCTTCCGGATCCCGTCCTCAGAAATGCGTAATTTGTTCATCCCGACATGCCGCATCGCCGACGCGAGCGTTTCGGGATCGGGCCGCTGTAAGGCGCCGTCGTCCCCAAACCCCCACAAACGGACGAGCGGGGTCACCGTCGGATCGAAAGCGCCGTCCGAAGCCCGGTATATCTTCTCCGCCAGGACGGCAACTTTCATGAACGGCGCCGACACCGGATAGGTATCTGTTCCGGAATAGGCGTTAAAGCGGGATATTTCACTTTTAGGATCGTAGCGGTTCATGCACCCGTTCACCCGGCTCAGCGCGGAATCGACCGTCATTCTGATCAGGTCCTGCTCGTCCCCGTCGTACACGCCGCAGACCTTGAGGGTATAAAAGGTGCCCATTGTCCGGCCGCTCAGGGTATATACCGGAACGCGGGCGCACCCGGAGATCAGGGCAAGGATGACAATCAGGGAAACAAGACGGCGGCGCTTCATCGTTAATAACCTCCCGAAAATGAAAATTTGCGTTGAAATTTACACTATTTTTTCGGATTATCAAGCACCTTGAAACATTGGAGTAAGCATGAAGATATTTTTTAGTTTGGCGGGTGCGATCACGCTGGCCGGACTTCTTTTCACCGGATGCGCTCAGCCGGCACTAAAATACAAGCCTCTCGGGGAAATGATGGAAGATGCCGTCGCGGATTCCGCCTGGCCGGGCGGCGTACTGATGATCGGGCAGGGCGACAGGATCGTTTTTTTTAAGGCGGTTGGATTTCACACCTACGAAAAGAAAGTCAAAACGCGGGAAGACGATATTTTTGACATGGCCTCGGTTTCCAAGGTCATCGGGACCACGTCCGCCGTCATGAAGCTGCTTGAAACCGGCCGGCTGAACCTGGAGGATGCCGCCGTCGAATACCTGCCTGAACTGCAGGGACCCACGCCGGTACAGACGGCCTTAAAAAAAACCGTGACCGTCCGCCATCTGCTGACCCATACGGCAGGGTTCGAACCCTTCCGCCTGTTCTATGAGATGGAAGGCAGCGAAGCGGCCCGCTGGGACAGCGTTTTTCAGAGCGAACTGCAGACAAAACCCGGCGACAACACGGTCTATTCCGATATCGGCATGATGGTCATGGGCAAGATCGTTGAACGCATCACCGGCATGCCGCTTGACGCCTATATCCGTCAGGAAGTATTCTTACCGCTCGGCATGGGCGACAGCGGCTACAATCCGCCTGCGTCCCTGCTGCCCAGAATCGTTCCCACCGAGATCATTGACGGACGGCTAATCCACGGATACGTGCATGACGAGAATACTCACAGCCTCGGCGGCGTCGCCGGCCATGCGGGACTGTTTTCCACCGCCGCCGACCTGAGCCGCTTTTGCCGCATGATGCTGAAAGGCGGTGAGCTTGACGGCGTCCGTATCTTCAAGCCGGAAACCATTGAACAATTTACCACGCCCGTTTCGTCCGGCAGTTCCCGCTGCCTCGGATGGGACAGTCCGGACGGCGAAAGCTCCGGGGGTATCTATATTTCCTCCTCCGCATTCGGGCACACGGGATTCACCGGCACCTCCCTGTGGATCGACCCGGAAAATGACGTTTATGTGATCCTGCTGACCAATGCCGTCCATCCGCACCGCAGCTATAAATCGCCGAACTATTTTGACTGGCGGCAATTGCTGCATTCTGCAGCTTATGAAGAGCTGGGTTTAACAAGGAAAAATCCGGATCTCCATTTAAAACAACGCTGGATGGATAAATTCGGGATTAAGGGGTGATAGGGTGAAAAGATTCTTTCAACATATTTGGTCCTATCTGAAAGACTGGAAAAATCTTCTGGGACATACCCTGGTTGGAATTGCAATCGTACTTGTTGCAACATTGATGCCCATTCCCTGGTGGGGACGCATCCTCGTACTGATCGCTATCATTATGTTCAATATTTACAGAGAACGTCTTTTTGCACGAATATTCGGGAAAAATAGATCGCCTGAAAACAAGGTGAAAGAATAGACCTGCCGCCGGCCTTCCTTGCCGGAATCAGTTTGCAGGAATGGAAATTCATCACTTTATCTTAATTACCCTTTGTTCAAAGGTACTTTTTTCATTACATTTTGCCTTGATATTGTTACCCAATATAATCATTCTACTCGGCAACCTTAAGGAGAACGCACGATGATCAATATTATTTGGCTGAGCATGATCATTATCGGGGTCCTTGTCGCAGCGATCCGCTGTTTGGGCGTTACGGTCACCCCGCTCGGGATCTATCTGGCCCCGAGCTTTGAACCCCTGAGCCAGCTGACCCACAGCGTCTTTGACTACTCCGAGTTCGCGGTCACGCTTGCGCTGGGACTGGTGGGGATCATGGCGCTTTGGCTCGGGATCATGAAGATCGCCGAAAAATCGGGGCTGATCACCGTGATCGCCCGGGCAATGAAACCGCTCATGGTCAAACTGTTCCCGGAGATCCCGCCGGAAGATCCCGCCATGGGATCCATTATCATGGCCTTGTCCGCCACCATGCTCGGACTCGGGAACGCCTCCACGCCCCTCGGACTGAAAGCCTTTGCCGACATGCAGGTGCTGAACAAGTACAAGACGATCGCCACGAATGCTCAATGCACCTTTATGGCGATTAGCACCTCCAGCATCACCATTATTCCCGCGACCATTATCGCCATCCGGACCGCCGCCGGTTCAGCGAATCCCGCGGAGATCATCGCACCCGTGATCGCGGCCACGGCCGTGTCCACGACGGTAGCCCTGGTCATGACCAAGATACTGCAGCGGCTCCCGCGCTATCAGGTGGAAAATTACCTTGAAGCGGAGGCAGAGGAGGCCAAACATGAAGAATCTTAAAGGCAAGATCATCCTCTTTTCCGTTCTCGGCCTGCTGGTCGCATCCTTCTTTATTTTCTCCTTTGTCGAGGTGATGCAGGTCATTTCCGTCCTGGCGATCCCCGTAATCATCGTGATCATTCCCGTTTACGGACATGCAAAAGGCGTCAAGGTATACGAGGTCTTCACGGAAGGCGCGAAAGAGGGCTTTCAGGTCGCCCTGCGCATTATTCCCTTTCTGGTCGCGATCTTTCTGGCGATCGGCGCTTTCCGGGCATCCGGAGCGATGGACATCCTGACCTGGATCCTTTCCCCCATTACCGACCGGATCGGCATGCCCGGCGAAGTCGTTCCCATGGCGCTGATGCGCCCCCTGTCGGGAAGCGGCGCTTTGGGCATCATGTCCGAACTGATCAAGACCCACGGAGCGGATTCTTTCATCGGCCGCCTCGCCTCGATCATGATGGGCTCTACGGAAACCACGTTTTACATTATTGCCGTCTATTTCGGCTCGATCAACGTCAAGCAGACCCGCCACGCGCTTCCTTCGGCCCTGGCGGCGGACCTTGCCGGTATCGTCGCATCCGTGATCATTTGCCATGCCCTGTTCGGTTGATCGTATTCCGAAACATCCTATTGAACATAAAAAGCACCGCCGTTCCCGGCGGTGCTTTTTTTATCTGACCCTTATTCGCCGGAAGTATTTTTCATCCGGTTCCACAGGATCAGTCCTGCAAGGAGAATGAACGCAAGTCCGGATTCAAGCCAGGGGAACAAACGCGGGAACACGGGTTCCAGCAGATTGAATTCCAGCATGACGACCATCGCGATCAGCAGAACGATTGACGTGAGCTTTTTCATAGGTCTCCTTAAAGTAAAATAATTGCCAGCACGGCATACACCGAGGTTTTTGCCGCCTCGCCGACGGCACGGCCGGCAATGGTCATTGCCCGCCCGTCCTCGCCGGGTTTGGTATCCCTGAACCCTTCGAGGGTGCCGATCACGGCGCCCACGCCATCGATGATCCCGATCGCCCCCACGATGCCCATGGCGGGTTTGCCCATCCCTGCGGAAACGGTGCTTTCCCAGGTATCCATGTTCTCATCCCAATAGGCGAGCGAATGCAGGATCGTGCTCAATCCGTGCATCAGGGACAGCTTGTCCTCTTCCGGCATGACGCAGGCGTCGATGTAGAGATACAGCGCTTCCAGGCGCCTTATCTTCTCGTCCTGTCCGGCCGGCGCATCGAGGATCACGGAGATGGAATCAAAGATATCCCGGTGTTCGCGGATGATGCTCAGGCTGTCGCTCAAATCCTCCACCACATCCGCATTCACGGAGGTTTTGGACAGCAGTCCGGCCGGCCGGAGCGCCGATACGATCTTTGCGGCCAGGTCCTTCTCCCGGTCTGTGCTCAGGGGAACGTCCCAGCCCGGTATGCAGAGACCGTTCAGAACGTCATCGGCCTGCGCCATCCGGGCGCTTTTCGAGGCCGGTGCTTCCTGCAGGGCAAATTCGGCAAGCACCGCATCCAAAGCCCGGTTGTGCGCTTCCCCGATCACAGCGTAACGTTCGCGGAGCTCTTCCAGACGAAGAGCATCGTCCTCTGCCGGCATGCTGCAGGACATGCACAGGATCAGCAGGAATAAACCGGCCAAAAAGTATGCTTTCTTCTTCATTTTTCACCCCTCTTTTTTTGTGATTGAGTTTATTGGAACGAAACATTTCCCTGTTCAGGGAGGACGGACGGCACGGTAAGCCCCGGGAAGCACAGGGTAGCTGCATGTGCGGATATCCGGTTCATTCCACATCATTTCCCCCTCTTAGACATTCCGGTACGATCGTAATCTACTCATTGCGACGCTTCTCTTCAAGGAACAATTTTCACATGTGACGCCCGTCACATTATGCCCCGCCGGGATCCCGTTCCGGAACGTTTATATTTTTTTATTGACTGGGGAGGGTATTATCTTTAAATTAGCGGGCTTTTTCAAATTCCGGAGTGGCTCAATGGCAGAGCGGGTGGCTGTTAACCACTAGGTTGTAGGTTCGAATCCTATCTCCGGAGCGATCATATCCATGCCCTGCGGTTTCCGCGGAGTTTTTTATTTCTCAAAGCTTTTCGCCGGCGGGTACGGAAACATGCGAAATCCCCCTCTTTTTTCACCGCTTGACTTGAGACGGTAATTATCGTATCTTTACACTTATTAACTTTGAGGCAGATATGACGGGCAAAAAACTTTATCGTTCCCTGGACAACGCTATGATCGGAGGCGTCATGGCGGGCGTCGCCAATTACTTTAATATTGACGTGACCCTGGTCCGGGTGCTGTATATCTTTGTGACGATCTTTTCCGCCTTCTTCCCGGCAGTTCTGGTATATCTTGCCTGCTGGGCGATCATCCCGAGTAAAAATATCTTTCAGTGATCTTTCCGGGGCGTCGCCACGGTCAGGATATAGACCGATCCAGCGCCTGCTTCCTTTAAGGCGCGGGCGGCTTCGAGCGTCGTAGCGCCGGTTGTGAACACATCATCCACAAGACATATCCGTTTGGGAACAGAAGCATGATCGCGGACCCGGAATGCGCCGCGAATGTTCTCCCTGCGTTCCTCTTTGTTGAGTTTTGTCTGCGTTTGCGTGTTCCTGCACCGTTTCAATACGCGTTCCCGAACAGGCACCTTCCAGACGGATGCGATCCCGCGGGCGATCTGTGCGGACTGGTTATAGGTCCGCTCCCGCTTTCTCACCGCATGCAGCGGGACCGGGATCAGCGCATCGCAGGATGAGAATTCCGAAGACCGATAGTGTTTTCCGATCGATTCTCCCAGAAACTTCCCGACGTAGGGCATATCCCGGTATTTGATCCCGTGAATGAGTTTCTGGATATGTTCGTCAAACCAGAACAGGGCGCGGATCCCCTCAGCGGGGTTGTCCGCGTGAGCGGCCGCGGAATCGGGGCAGGCGTCAAAGCGTTCAAAATTATCAAAACATTCCCGGCATAAAAACGGAGCGATATCCGGCTCTTTGCCGCAGACCATGCAGTGCGGCGGAAAAAGCCAGTCAAGAACGGATGTTAAAAGTCTAGTAGTCCCTCGCTCCGGCCTGAAGCACGTCTTTCCAGTCGGCATTGTAAGTTTCCCCCTCCATATTGCTGTGGATCAGTTCGTAATACCCTCGTCCCTTGGTATCGCAAAATACGAACATGACATCGCCCCTCAGCCCTTCATACAGCCAAATTTCATGATCTTTGGTACCCCCGCTGAAACCGGAGCGCTGGATCTCCGAGGGATACCCGTACTTGAGCAGCACGCGCCCGCGATCGCTTTTGATCCCCTTGTTCAGGTAGGTATAGTTCTTTTCGGCAAAGCGGATCCGGTCCATGACCTCCAGATAGAATTCGTTGACCGGGGTGCTCATATCGGGATCCCGCTTCTGCCAGAATTCCACAAAGAACTGGCGTTTTCCGGGCAATTTGTTGCTGCGGTAATTCTTGATCTCCGTTTGGTTCATCAGGGGACGGAGGAGCGCGAACAGGGAATCGAGCTTGTCAGTGTTGTAGGCATAATATTCATCGAAGTACTGCGCCTGAATATCCGTTTCGCTGATCATATGGATGCGTTTTTTCCCGGTGACGGTCTCGCCCGAACCGGCATTGACGCGGACCACGTAATCGTAGGTGCCGGACGCCAGGCTGCGGACGTCCATGTAGTCGATCACGACATCGAAACTGCCCGGAGCCGGGGTCCGGACCGCCTCATTTTCCAGGACCTTCCTGCCGTTCAGGTCCTCGATGCTGCTCTGGCAGGTATAGGTGTCGCCTTCGTTGAGGGCATACACTTCAAAATAGGTGTAAAAGATCCCGTTGTGCTTGTCGAACTCGGGGTTTGCGGCAGGAACGATGTCATAGGCGCCCAGTTTGGTGAACTTGTTCCTGACGAGGGTTTTGCCGACATAGGATGCGATCTCAATATGGCTGATCGAAAGGCGCGACAGGTCAAAACCCGGGACGAACAGGTTGTCCGTCCTCTCGGAAATGCGTCCGGAATGGACATCGCGCGCCATCGTATGGAGCGCGTAATTCCCGGGGTTCAGGCGAAGCGGGATCAGTTCGGGAATGAATTCATTGGTCTTCAGCGAATCCCCCGCTTCGAGCACGTCTTCCACGGCGACGGTTTCGCTGTGAACGCGGACGTCGTCCTTGTAGACGTTCACCGCCACCAGATACTTGCCCCGGGCGCTGCCGTCGGGCGCCATCCGGTGTTCCATGGCCTGCCGGGGAAGCATGAAATACAGTTCGACAAAGGGCGTGCCTTCGTCGTAAAAGCTTGCGTTATCGACATAATAACGGAAATCGTTGGAAAACAAAAACGTGAATGCCGCCAGCAATACCAGGCCTGCTGTTCTTTTCATAGGCTTTCTTCTTATGTTAGTTGTTCGAGTTCATTATCCTTGAACCTGACCGACACAACGTTGGAAACCCCTTCTTCCTGCATGGTGATGCCGTACAGATAATCGCAGGCGTTCATGGTCAGTTTATTGTGCGTCACGATAATGAACTGTGTTTTCTCGGTAAAATGTTCCAGGGCATGGGTGAAGCGCTTCACGTTCGTATCGTCAAGCGGCGCATCGATCTCATCCAGGATACAGTAAGGCGAGGGTTTTACCAGATAGATGGCGAAGAGCAGGGCGATCGCCGTCAGCGCTTTTTCACCGCCGGAAAGGGCGCGCAGCGATTTCATCTGGCGTCCCTTCGGACGGGAGAATATCTCGACATCGGCCTCGAGCGGATCGCTGGAACCCTCAAGACGGATGTCGCATTCGCCTTCCTCAAAGAAAAGTTTGTAGGTCTTTTTATAATTTTCCCGGATGCGGGTAAATATTTCGGTGAACTGTCGCCGGGCTTCCGTATCCAGCTTGTCCAAGGTTTCGTTGATGCTGGTCTCCGCTCCCACCAGGTCTTCGCGCTGTTCCTTCAGGAACCCCAGACGGGCGGACTGTTCGTTGTATTCTTCGCGGACGGCCATGTTGACCGGACCGATCTGTTCAATGCGGCCGGTCAGCTTCTCGATCTTGTCCTGCATTTCCTCCGTGTCCATGTCCATCGGTTCATGGGGGCGTTTCAGGATATCGATGTGATAGCGATCGAAGATCCTCTCTTTCACCTGGTTTTGGCGCAGATGAAGATCGTTGACCCGGATCTCGAGGTCCCGCAGCGTTTCAAACACATTTTCCCGCCGGCGATGCCGTTCCGAAATGGTGTCTTCGACGCTCCGGATCCTGTCGCGTTTGGCGTTCAGGTCCTTGTAGATATCGTCTCGTTTTATGCGTTCCTTATCCCGGCCGCTGCGCAGGACTTCCAGTGTTTCCCGGAGCGCCGTCATGGTCGTTTCACCTTCGGCGATCAGCAGATCGAGATCGGCGGTCTGTGCGTCGATCTCCTCGAGACGCCTGTTCATTTCGTCGATCGCGGCACAGGCGTTCTTATATTGAAAATTCACGTTGTCTTTTTCTTTTTCGCGCGCGATCAGGGTCACCCGCAGATCCTGAAGCGCGGCGTTCAGGCTATCGCGCTTTTTGCTGATCTCTTCAAATTCGGCGCGGAACCGTTCAAGATCACTGCGCATTTTCGCTTCCGCGGACGCTGCGCTCTGCGTCTCGTCGTCCGCAGCGGCCGACCGGCGGTCGATCTCAAGAATGTGCCTGGCGTACTCATCGACTTTCCGGTCGATCTCTTCCATGCTGTCATGCTGATGCTCCACCGCATAGGAGAGGGCGCTCATCTTTTTCTCCAGCTCCAGGCGTTCCTGCATAAGGACCCTGGAACGGCGGGACAGTTCCCCGACTTCCTTGATCGCGGTTTGGCGTTCCTGCTCGCGTTTTTCCAGTTCGGCCTTGCCGGCATCCAGATCCTTCCCGAGCTTTTCCGCTTCGTGGTCGAGGGTGTTGATCTTATCCTGGCGGCCGATGATCTGCTGGCTCTCTCCGGAATACTTCCCGCCCTTGATCATGGCGCGCGCATCCATGTAGTCCCCGTCCGGGGTCACATAGCGGAACCTGCCGTCCCGCAGCGCATCTTCCGAAAGGCCGCGGATGGAGGCTACGATCAGGACGTTACCCAGAAAATAATCGATCAGGATCTTATTGTCGTCGTTCGCATGCACCACGTCCACGGCGGACGCGATGATGTTCTTATCGTGAAAAGGGTTAGCCAGAGGGGGGTTGACGCGTTTTTTCATGATATCCAGCGGCGCAATGCTCACCCGGCCCCGCTTCGTGCGCTTCAGGTCCTCGATGACGTCCATCGCGTCGTCCCGGGTTTCCGCCACAAGGTATTTTGCGGCATTCCCCAGGGCGATCTCGATCGCGACGGCGTAATCGGCATCCACGGTCAGCAGGTCCGCCACGGTCCCGCGTATCCCGGGATGCTTCAGGGTCTTCATGACATATTTGACGCCAGGGTTGTATCCCTCGAGGGATTCGACCAGTTCGCGGTAGAAGGCGGCTTCATTCCGGTTCCGCTCCCACGCCGTCTGACGGTGGACGAGTTCCTGGTTCAGGTCCCGGATGGCGGCATCCAGCCTGCGCCGGGCTTCCTCGGCGCGATCGACGCGCTCGTTAACGCCGCTGAGCTCTTTCTCTTTTTCGGCCAGTTCCTTTTTCAGGGACCCGACCTGATCTTTCTGGGTGTCGGAACGCAGAAGAAGTTCCTCGCGGCGTTTCAGTTCGTCGTCCTGAAAACGCACATATTGTTTGCGCTGATCTCTCAGCCGCAGGATCTGCTGCTGGATCTCCGCAAGCCGGTTCTGGCTCTCGCGCAGATCCTGGCGCATATCGTCCAGTTTTGATACGGCATTTTGAAAATGGGTGTTGACGATCTCATATTCCGCGCGGGCGGTCTCGAGTTCCGCGCGCAGACGGATCAGTTCGGGATCCTCTTCCCCCAGCTGCGCGGAGAGGGTCTCTTTCAGTTCGATATTGGTCTTCAGCCGCGATGCTGCGTGTTCCTTTTCCGCCAGAAGGCGTTCCTTGTTGCGCTGCGCGTTGGCGATCTTTTCCTGCCAGACCAGCCTTTTCGAGGACTCGGCATTGATCTTTTCGTTCATGTCCTGCAGAACGTCGTTGACCTCCTGCATGCGCGCCTCGACCCCGGCGAGTTCCTTCTTGTAACTGTCCAGCATCGCTTCTTCAATGCTCAGCTGCTTCCCGGATTCTTCATTCTGCAGCTGGTTGTTGGACAGCTGTTTTTCAAGCGGGGCGATCGTTTCTTCGTACTCGTTCCACTTTGCCTGCGCCAGGGTGATCTCGAGCTTTTTCAGTTCCTCGGCATAGCCCTCGTATTTTTCGTACCTTCCGAGCTGGCGTTTCAGGCCCCGCACGGAATTGTCGATCTCAAAAATAATGTCTTCCAGGCGCGCCAGGTCCTCTTTGGTCGCCTCCAGCTTGCGCTGGGCGCTTTTTTTCTGGGATTTGTATTTATTGATCCCCGCGGCTTCCTCGAAAAGGAGCTTGCGCTGGGATTTGTCTTCATTGAGGATCTCTTCGACCATCTTCAGTTCGATCACGGAATACGCACTGCTGTTCATGCCCGTGTCGACGAAAAGGTTCGTGACGTCCTTCAGGCGGACGGGGACTTCGTTCAGGAGGTATTCGCTGCTGCCGTCGCGATAGAGGCGGCGTCCCAGCTGGACGTCGGTATAGGCGACCCCGAGCTGACCGTCGTCATTGTGAATGGTCAGCGTCACTTCGGCGTAATTGAGGGGCTTGCGGTTCTTGGAACCGGAGAAGATCACGTCCGTCATCTGTTCGGACCGGAGCAAATGGGTCTTCTGCTCGCCCGTCACCCAGCGGATCGCATCGACAATGTTGCTCTTGCCGCATCCGTTCGGCCCGATCACGGCCGTAACGCCTTGCCCGAACTGCAGAACGGTTTTCGTTGCAAAGGACTTAAACCCGACAATTTCCAGTTTTGATATATACATTCCAGCTTCGTAATAAAACGGTGTAATTTAAGCTATAATGCGCGCGTTTCAAATAAAAATGAGCCCGGGAGACCAGGTTTAAGGCTTCGATCGGCGGAGACCGGGAACGCAGACCTCAGGAAGATGCACCGAGGACTCCCGCACGGCCTCCCCTTCCCCGTCATAACACCCGGTTTATTCAATTGTCAATTGTCCATTGTCAATTGTCAATTGTCCTTTGTCATCCCGCCGGCCAGGAGAATTTCCGTCCGCCCATAAGGTGAAGGTGAACGTGTTCGACCTCCTGCCCGGCATCGGGACCGTTGTTGAAGACCAGGCGGTAACCGTGTTTCAACCCCAGTCCTTCGGCGATGCGTTTTGCGGCGACGATCACCTTTCCCATCAGCAGGGCGTCCTCGGGATCCAGGGTCTCTATCCGCGGAACATGTTTCCGTGGGATGACCAGAATATGCTCCGGCGCCTGGGGATTCAGGTCCCGGAAAGCGATGACAAAATCGTCCTCATACACGATGGTCGCGGGGATCTCTTTTTCAACGATCCTGCAAAATATGCAATTTTCCATAAGGTCTCCTTCTTCAAACCGGGTCATGCGCCCGGCTTTTTCTGTCTGTTGCTGTTCCAGCCGTACACCTCTTCGGCGATATAATGACTGCCCAGGATGCACAGCACGGCATCGTCCGGAAGTTCCGCGGCGGCGCGCGTGCAGGCTTCCGTGACGGTGGCGGCGGTCTTCAGGCGCGGGAACACGTTCCTGAAATGACGCAGGTCCTCTTCATCGATGCTCCGGTGGGAGCGCACGGGCGAGACCCATATCTTGTCCGTGAAGCCGAAGAGGATGTTCAGGATCTCTTCGGGATGCTTGTCTTTCAGGACCCCCAGCACCACGTAATATTTTTTTTCGGGATACATTTCGGCCGCGGTTTCGCAGAAAGCCCGGATGCCTTCCGGATTGTGCGCGACATCGTAGATCACATCCGGCCGGGTCCCGAGATGTTCAAATCGACCCTTCCAGACCACGGAAGCAAGGCCTGTTTCCGTTTCATCCCGGCTCAGAGGCCGGCCGAGAAGATGCTCCGCCGCCGCGAAAGCCAGGGCGATATTTGCCAGCTGATGCCGGCCGGGCAGGGAAATCAGAAAGCTTCCGCCGAAGCGTTTCATGCCGAAGCGCATCCCTTCGGGCAGGAGCCGGACATCGGAGAAGACCGCTTCGGGGTCAATGACGCTCAGACGATCCGAATGCCGTTTCAGGACCTCGGTCACGCCGGGTCCCTGCGGGCAGGTAATGACCGGAACGCCCTGTTTTATAATACCCGCTTTTTCCGCGGCGATCAGGGGAAGCGTCTCCCCGAGGATCTCGGTATGGTCGTAGCCGATGCGGGTGATGACGGAGATCTCCGGAATGATCACGCTGGTCGCGTCGAGCCGGCCGCCGAGCCCGGTCTCGATGACGGCGGCATCCGCCTGACGGTCCCGGAAATAACAGAATCCCAGCGCGGTCGTCACTTCAAAGAAGGACGCGGCCGTCTCTTTCAGGACCGGGTCCCAGCGCTTGAGAAAACGCTGGACGTAGAGGTCCGGGACCGCTTCACCGTTCACGGTGATGCGTTCGTTGAATCGGACCAGGTGCGGCGAGGTGAACCGGCCGGTTTTCAGACCCGCGGCCTCGAGCAGGGAAGCCGTGACCGCGGTTACGGTCCCCTTTCCGTTCGTGCCGGCGACGTGAACGGAACGGAATGCCCGTTCCGGATGGTCCATATGTTCCATCAGCGCTTCCGAGCGCTCCCGGCCGAGCTTCATGTTCCCGCTCAGTTTTCTGTAGAGGTCTGACAGGTAGTCTTGCATCAGCGTAGTTCTATGTGTTCCCCGTGCAGGGATTTGCCGAAAAATATTGCCGTGTTCTCGTCGAAGAGTTCCACCGAGCCGGTGGTCAGGAAGCGCGCCCTGCCGTCACGACTGCAGCGGGATGCGATCTCGGGATGCCGCTGAAGGTAATCGTCGAGACGTTCCGCCACCAGGGGACCCTGGTCCAGCAGGGTGATATGCGGGGGGACAAAGCGTTGGATCAGCGGCAGCAAAAGGGGGTAATGCGTGCAGGCAAGAATGATCGTATCGATCCCGGGATCCCTGGCCAGCAGGGCTTCCGCATGCCGGCGGACGAAATATTCCGCCGCGGGGGTGCCGGCCTCGTTGTTCTCGACCAGCGGCACCCACATGGGGCAGGCCTCCTGATGCAGAACCGCCTGCGGGTATAATTTTTCAAGTTCGAGCACATAGGAATCGGAGCGGACCGTTCCGGGCGTTCCGAAGAGCCCGATCCTGCCGGTTTTGCTGATCTTCCCGACGGCTTCCACGCTCGGGCGGATGACGCCCAGGACGCGCCGACCGGGATAATCCCGGACGAGGTCTTTCTGCTGGATGGTCCTCAGCGCCTTCGCCGACGCTGTATTGCAGGCCAGGATCACCAGCGGACAGCCCGCATCCAGCAAGGCCGTAACGCCCTGCCGCGTATACTGATAGATCGTTTCGAAGGAACGCGTCCCGTAGGGCGTGCGGGCGGTGTCGCCGAGGTAGAGATAATCGTAGTGCGGCAGACGCTCCCGGATATCGTGGAATACCGTCAATCCACCGAGGCCGCTGTCAAAAATACCGATGGGACCGTGTTTCATATTTTCCTTAATTTATGGGCTTTTAGCTTTTAGCTCTCAGCTGTCGGCTATTAGCTGTTGGCTGTAGACTGTTAGCTGATCATTATTATTCTTTAATCTCTCTTTCGTAATTTTCCTTGAAATCGCTGATCGCGAGATACAGGGAATAGGCGATCTCCTGGCGGTAGGAGTCCTTTTTCAGGTTGGACAGTTCCTTCCAGTTCGAAATAAAGCCGATCTCGGTCAGGATGGCCGGCATGGCGGGTCCGATCAGCACGATAAAGCTCGCCTGTTTCACGCCGCGCGTATGGGTTCCGAGACGGCTCCCGAATTTCGTTTCCACCGCCTGGGCCAGCACTTCGCTTTCTTTCATGTAGACGCTTTGCGCCATCGTGGAGAGGATATACTGTTCGGGCGACAGCATTTTTTCATAGCGTTCCTTGTCGTCCTCCAGTTCGATCACTTTATTTTCCGCCGCTGCGATGGCGATGGACTGCTCGGTGCTCTTGGGCGAGAGCAGGAAGGTCTCCGTGCCGTACGCCCGGGACGATTCCGAGGAGTTGCAGTGAATGCTGACAAAGAGCTTTCCTCCCGCTTCGTTCGCGATCTTGGGACGCTGCCACAGGGGCACGAAAATATCCTTGTCGCGGGTATAGACCACCTTGACGCCCAGTTTGCTTTCCAGCAGTTTTCCCAGGCGCCGGGAAACATCCAGGGTAATATCCTTTTCGAGCGTACCGTCCGGACCGATGGCGCCCGGCGATTTCTTTCCCCCATGCCCCGGATCGATCACGATGGTGTCGATCAGCCAGCGGTTTTTGATGCTGTTTTCATCCAGGGCCGTAGTTTCCTTCTGATAGCTGTGGCGCAGTGAAATGATAATATCCTGCGTCTCGGGATCGATATAGTAGTCCATGCCGTCGATCTTCATGCGCAGCTTGACGTTGAATTGCAGCATGTCCTTCGCCATCACCGGAACGATCTCCCGGATCACGCCCTCTGAATAGCTGCGGGTCAGGTGGTTCATATCGGCGGTCGCGCCGTAAATGGAAAAATACAGATACTGGCTGCCGCCCTGCCAGACCCGGCAGTGTTCTTTTCTGAACGCGGTGTTCGTTCCGATACGGACGATGGTGCCGTTCTTCATCTCGCGGATCGAGATGTCGGTGACCGAAAATGCGCCCGGGGACAGGATATAATGACCGTCCGAGGGGTCCGAAAGGACATCGGGAAAGGCATCGAGCTTCAGCACCCGGATGAACTCCGCTTCGGGAATGTACAGGCCGTAGCTCAGCCGCTCCACCGTGGTCGGCAGATGATGCCACTTTCCGTTGATCTGGTAAAAGGCCGAGTTCGCATAAAATTTGTATTCTTTGCCCGACAGGGTCGCGGTCAGGGTCCATGTCCGCGTATCGATCTCGCCGATCTCCCCGAAAAGCTTGAAAAAATGGTTCAGGGACATCCATTTCGCCCCGTACAGTTCGGAAGCGAAGACATGCTGTGCTTCGGCGCCGCCGGTAAGGCGAAAGCTGACGACCTGCGCAAAAGCGGGGATCGCCAGGCAGCATAGCATGAGGACAAGGAGATATTTTTTTATGTTCAGCATCGTGGAAATGTATGATTTTTTCTTGTAATTTGTTATATATTTCTTTATCGAAACCTGTCGGATACCATGAGGTTAATTATGCAACGCTTCGTTTGTTTCCTGATTTTTTGCTTCGGCGCAATCCTGTTTGCCGCCGACCCCGTTTTCCATGACGCAGCTCCCCGGCTGGAGGGCATCGCCTTTGAGGACACGCCGCCGTTCAGCCGCCTTCCGCAGACCGCGG
>CALMFL010000240.1 GCA_937862595.1 uncultured Fidelibacterota bacterium | reverse complement strand
GCTCAAACCCTGATTTAATATTGTCACTGCGCATCTATTCCATTTCTCCTGATTGATATCCGAACAAGGATCAACGATATGTGAATTCGGAATACACGTCGACGTTCGAATATCCTTGTTCCTTGTTCACTATTCAAAAAACTGTCCTGTTAAAAAAAACCTCCGCTTCGCGTGCAAGAGGAGGTTTGTTTTTTTTATACTTTTTAACGATCCTATTGCACGCTTTCGCATCCAAGAAGAATAATGATCATGCTGACGACGATGTTCAGATTCGGGTATTTCATATGTCCTTCACGTCAAATAGTAAGCAATATTACATTGAAAGATTTTAAATAACAAGCATTTTTAGAATTATGTTTAATAAAAGTAAGTGAAAAGATTGAAAGGGTCGTGAAACGTAAGACGTGAGACCCTGCTTCGCCAAGGCTTCCAGCCTTCGCTCCGTTTTCCTGGAGCTATGGCTGACACAGCGCAGGGCAGGCGTGAAACGTGAAATGTAAGAACGCAGGGGCGAATCGCCATTCGCCCGTTCAGAGTTCGGATAATCATTCGTCCGTACGTGATTCGAATCGCCATTCATGCTTAAGTTGTTAACCCATAAAAGTAAAGGGACGGTCATGACCGTCCCCTGCATTTGCTCTAAATTCCTGTTTATACGCCTTTGATGCGCTCTTTGTACATGGCCAGCGCTTCGTTCAGGCGTTCGGAGGCGCCTTCCTTGCCGGCGTTGTGCGAGGGATGGATGTAGAGTTTCACGCCCCGGTCGGCCAGGATCTCGGCCACGGTGGCGATGGTCATCCAGACGGTGGTGATAAAGGCCATGGTCGAGATCGGCGCGATCTTGTCCACGTGGCCCTTCAGTTCCACCGAGGCGTCCTCGATGGGGGCGCAGGTGTCTACGACGATATCGGCGATGTCGAACATGGTCTTGCCGCAGGAATGGCGGGTCTTTTTGCCCTTTGCCGCCGCGGCGGACCCGTAGGCGATGACCTTCATGCCTTTTTCCTTCGCGCGCAGGGCGATATCGATGTTGACGTTGTTGATCCCGGAGTGGGAGAAGATCCACATGCAGTCGCGGGTATCGAAGTTGTAGCCCTTCATGATCTGATCGCCGTAGCCTTCCACGCGTTCGAGAAAGACGAACTGATGCACGCCCATGTCCCCGACGATATGGGTGAAAAAGGTCAGCGGCAGTTCGCACATCGGATGGAATCCGACAAACCCGCCGATCCGGGGGTACATTTCCTCGATGGGAAGTGTCGCGTGGCCGCATCCGAAAGTATGGACCCAGCGTTCCTGTTCGATGGTATCCGCCATGACCGCGGCGGCTTTCATGATATTCTCTTTTTGCGTATCCTGGATGTCATTCATGACCTTATTGACGTTCGACAACCATTCCATGGCTAATTTCATAGGATTTCCTTTAGGTTAAGGGATTCTTCTTGTTTTGTTTATAGGCGACCGACGCCAGGACGAACATGAACAGCGCCGCGGCGATCAGGATCGTGCTGACATGCTGAATGCCGTAGGTCCGCGAAACATATCCGACAAGCAGGTTCATCAGGGTGTTGCCCAGCAGGGCAATGACCAGCGTAAAGCTGAAGGCGATGCCCGAGAGATCGGCATAGCGTTCCCCCACATACCCCAGCATGACCGGGAACCCGGACGCCAGTCCCGCCCCCAGGAACAGCAGGGACAGCCATATCGCCGCCAGGCCGCCGGACAGCTGCAGGGCAAGAAGGCTGAGCGCGATGACAAAGCAGGAGACGTAGAAAACCGTCATCGGGCGGACCTTGCCGAGAACGTAGCTGAGCACCAGCCGTCCGAGCGTCATGCCGATCACCAGCACGGTCAGCGAAAAGAGCGCTTTGCTGCCTTCCAGCTGATGGACATCCTTCAGGTAGGTCGTTGTCCAGTTGTTGGAGATGCCTTCCGCGGCGCTCTGAAAGAAGAGAACGAAAGCGAAGAGGAGCAGGACCTTGTCTTTGAACATGGACAGGACTTTTTTGACATCTATGCCCTGCTTCTGCTTGGGCTCCGGGAAGCGGATCGACATGTTGTAGATCAGCGGCAGCACGAGAAAAAGCCCGATGCCCACGATAATGCTCTGATAGGCGAAGTAACGCGAAAGCAGACCCGTCACCAGGGGCATGGAAAGCGCGCCGATCCCGTAAAATACGCCCAGAAGGCTGAGCTTGGCACTTTTGTTCTTCAGGCTGACATCCGCCACAAGGGCGTTGGTGGCGCCGTTGATCAGTCCGCCGGTCAAACCGATCATAAAGAAAGCCCCCTGGATAAAGCCGAAGGAGCGGGTGTAGGCGATCATCAGGATGCTCCCGATCACGAACAGCGTGCTGCCGATCAGCAGGATCTTGTAGCCGTAGCGGTCGACGATATACCCGAAAAGCAGCGATCCGATCAGGATGCCGAAGGGCAGAAGGGAGGCCAGACTGCCCGCCGAGAGCTTGTCCAGCTGGAATTTGTCCACTAAAAAGGTATTGATCGTTCCCAGTGAAAGCATGACGATCCCGAATAGGAACATCCCCATGCAGGCTGCAATAAAAGAGGCGTTGTTCTTGTTCATTCTTTATCCTTTCGTTCATTCAGCATGGCAAGCCGTCCGGCGCCGAAAAGACCGGCGTCCGTATCAAGCCCGCTCGCGCTGAAGGTGACCTGTTTCATGCTGATAGGCTGCGCCCACTTTTCCGCCTCGGCGCGGATCCGCGGGATGAATCTGACGGCGGGACCGAAGACGCCGCCGCCGAAAATGATCTTTTCGGGATTGAAGAGGCTGACGTAGTTCGCGGCGGCCATGCCCCACAGGGTGATCACCTTGTCCAGGGCGCAGATCGCCGCCGGATCATTCTGATCGTAGGCCAGAAAAACGTCATAGCTTGTGTATTTCCCGCTTTTAAGCGTGCTGTGGCGGTCTTTTTCTTCCGCAAGGCATTCCTCCGCCGCGCGGACAATGCCGTTCCCGGATGCGTAATATTCGAAATTCCCGCACATGTCGTATTTCGTATCATAGGGCGGTTCAAGCGCCATCCAGCCCGTGGCGCCGGCGATATCACCGTGACCGCGCAGAATGTTCCCGTCGATCAGCAGTCCGGCCCCGATCCCGGTGCCGACCGCGACAAACACGGCGTTCCGGCAGCCTTTGGCGGCTCCGAGCCAGGTTTCCCCGAGGATGCAGCAGGCCCTGTCACTGTCGATGGCAACCGGGAGGTCCTTGCCGTGCGCTTCCTTCAGTCGGTCCAGCAGGGGGTAATTCTCCCAGTCCGGTATGTTCGGCGCCCAGACCCTGCCGCTGTCATGGTAGGCGATCCCGGGGATGCAGACGCCCAGGGAAACGGGGACAAGGCGCCGCGCGGCTGCCTGTCCGAACAGTGAGCCGGTCAGCTCCCGCATGCGGGCAAAGGCCGCATCGCCGCCGCTGCCGCCAAGCAGGACGGTATCGCGGAAGAGGATATTCCCCTCCGGATCGAAGAGGGCGCCCGCGATCTTGGTCCCTCCGCAATCGATGCCGGCGTAACATTTGGTAATCATGTGCAACTCCCTAAGTGGCAGTAACTTATAAATTTCAGTTAACTCTATTTACAGGCTTGGTTTACGGTTGTCGCCTAACTGCGCGGCAGAAAGACTGCTTGATTTTAGAGGAAAAATGCAATGAAGTCAAGA
>CALMFL010000239.1 GCA_937862595.1 uncultured Fidelibacterota bacterium | reverse complement strand
AGATATCCGGGAGGTCGGCATGGACGTCCTGCGCCACCGCGTGCTTCTTTCCTTCGAGGCGGAAGCCGAGGAAATGACGGTTGAAGATATTGTCCGGAAGGTGTTCGATACGATCCCGGTTCCCTGATCATGATACCCAAAGAAATACTGCATAAGGTCAAACAGGTAGAGATCCAGACGCGCCGCATAGTGAACGACGTGTTCTCCGGGGAGTACCGTTCCATTTTTAAAGGAAAAGGGATGTCGTTCTCCGAAGTCAGGGAATACCAGCCCGGGGACGATGTCCGCGTTATCGACTGGAACGTCACCGCCCGCCATAACAAGCCCTTTGTTAAGATCATGGAAGAAGAGCGGGAGCTCACGGTCTACTTTCTGGTGGACGTATCCGCCTCCGGGCGTTTCGGGAGCACCGAGCGTTTTAAAAGCGAGATCGCCGCAGAGATCTGTGCCGTCCTGTCCTTCAGCGCCATCAAGAACGGCGACAAGGTCGGCCTGATCAGTTTCACCCGCGAGGTGGAAAAATATCTGGCGCCCCGGAAAGGGAAGGGCTATGCGATGCAGGTCATTCGCGAGGTGCTGTTCGGTGAATACGAAGGCAAGGGGACCCGGATCGAAAAGGCGCTGGAATTTTTGTCGCGCGTCGCCCACAAACGCAGCATCGTCTTTCTGATCAGCGATTTTTACGATACCGATTTCGACCAGGCCCTGAAAGCCGTCGCCAGCAAGCACGACCTGATCATGGTCCATATTGTCGATCCCCTTGACAAGGCGATCCCCGATCTCGGGCTGTTCTCGTGCTATGACGCGGAAACCGGGGAGAAAATGGTCATTGACACCTCGCTGAAACGCATTCGCGACAGCTATGCCGAGCATTACACTGAACGCACAAAGGAACTTGAACGCATGTGCCGGAGAAATAAAACGGACCTCATCCACATCAATACGGACATGTCCTACATTGAACCCCTGAACCGGTTTTTCAAAACACGGGGGAAGCACCAGTACCGATGAAACGCATTCTGTATCTTGCAGTCATCGCGGGAATGCTGATCGCACAGGACCCACAGGTCAGGATGAGCCTGAACAAGGAAAACTTTTTTATCGGGGACCGCATCCGGATCACCTACGAAGTGAACGGGACCGGAACACAGGTATTTCTCATCCCCGACCTGCGCGAACGGATCGGCCGCATCGAGATCCTGGACCAGGAAACGTCCACGCGGAACAAAAAAGACCGCCGGATCACGCGCATCGTCGTTGAAGCGGTTGCTTTTGATACCGGCTTTGTGCTGCTTCCCGCGGTTCCCCTTATCTGTACCGATTCAACGGGTTTCGGCATGCGCGACACCCTGTTCACACCCGAAAAATACATTTACATCCGCTCCATGCTTGACAGCACGGCGTTCGCTCTTCCCCTGAATCCGCCGCTCCCTCTGCACCTGATGACCTGGTGGGAATTTCTGATCTCCGCCGTGCTGCTGTTCATGAGCCTGTTTCTTCTGTGGCGCGGGCTCCGGCGCCGGAACGGAAAGCCGGATGAAGAGGAAGCGCCCTGGGAATCGCCCCAGGACACGGCGCGGCGCGACATCGAGCGCCTGGTTTCAAAGAACTATCCCGAAAAAGGTGAATGGAAAGCCTTTTATCTGGAATTGACCGATATAGTCCGGGATTTTCTGGAAAAGATCCATTATATTCATCTTCATGAGCTCAGCACCACGGAACTGCTTCCCGTGCTGAAGCCCTTCTTCGGGGATGAACGCTACCGCCGGGTCCGGGACTTCTTCCAGTCTGCCGACCTGGTAAAATTCGCAAAGGCAGCCGCCGGAAACGAACAGTGCGAAAGAGATCTGGCCCTGATCAGGAAGATCATCGTCGAGTCCGAAGCCGATCAACACACGCCGGGTCTCAGACCGGACACCGAAGGACCGCTTGCCGGATAAGGAGAAACATGCTGCAGATCGACCATGTGGTCAAGACATTTACGGGCGTCACGGCGGTCAACGATATTTCCATCGCGGTCGCGCGCGGCGAAGTCTTCGGATTTCTCGGTCCGAACGGCGCCGGCAAGACGACCACGCTCAGAATGATCATGAACATCATCCAGCCCGACAGCGGAAAGATCACGATCGACGGCGTTCCCAGCACCCGCTGCGATCACGGCAGGATCGGATATCTCCCCGAGGAACGCGGCGTGTACCAGAAAGCGAAAGTCCGGGATGTCGTGGAATACTTTGCAAAACTGAAATCCGTCCCCGCTCCTGAAGCAAAGGAACGCGCCGGCCTCTGGTTCTCCCGCCTTCAGATCTCCGATCTGGCCGACAAAAAGGTATTTGAATTGTCCAAGGGGAATCAGCAGAAGATCCAGTTCATGATCGCGGTCATCAACGATCCGACGCTCATGATCCTGGATGAACCCTTCACCGGGCTTGATCCCGTCAATCAGAACATCCTTCAGCGCATTATTTCAGAGTTCAGGGAACAGGGGAGGACCGTGATCCTCAGTACGCATCAGATGGCCAAGGTCGAAGAAAACTGTGACAACATGTGCCTGATCCACCGGGGCGGGATCGTGGCTTACGGCAAAACGCAGGAGATCATGGCGAAGCATGGCGGACGTCTGGACAAGGCCTTCATTGAGCTGGTGGAGGATAAGCATGAATAAGACACTGACGGTTGCGCAATGGGAGATGCATCGCGGCTTGCGGTCCAAGGCATTTATTATCTCCGTATTCATGCCCTTTATTATTTTGCTGATCTCCATCCTGCCGACCCTGTTTGCCCTTAACGGCACTCCGGAAGAGAAGGACCTTGGGATCATTGATCAGGGGAATGCCGTGTACGGGGAAATTTCAGAACGTATTTCCCATGCCTTCAAAAGTCCGAAAGGCGAACCGGTCTATACCGTCCAGGAATATCTTTCCACCGAAGAAAATCACGACACCCTTGTCCAGACGCTGATAAAGGACAACTATGCTGGGATCGTGATCGTGATCGAAGCGGATTTCCTTCATCGTGCCGGGGTCCGGATCTATCACGACGAAAACGTGGGGCTTGATGAGATATCGCGGCTCGAACAAGTCCTGAAACAATACAGCATGGAAAAACGCATCGTCTCTCTCGGCCTGACGAAACAGGATATGGAATACGTGCTGGAACGGCCGAAGGTCAGC
>CALMFL010000238.1 GCA_937862595.1 uncultured Fidelibacterota bacterium | reverse complement strand
TGGGCTATTCAAGCTACGAAATGATCTTCATTCGCTCCTTAAAGAATCCCCGTATCGACGAGAACGATCCCGAGACCGTTGCGGCCGCCGTATCCTACCTTCAGCGGGAGCAGTACGGCCAGCACTCCTGGAGCAGGGAAGAGGCCATGAAGCAAAACACCTCAGACGTCCAGTATCGCGGCCCCTTTGATTTCTTCTGGCGCTATCAGTTCAAGCAGATGTACATCCGTTATTTCAACTGGCAGTACATGGGACGGGCCGAGGGCGGCGGGGTCGGCTGGAGCGGTCCCGGCGTCGACCTTAAACAGCTGTGGGGGCTTCCCTTCCTCATCGGGATGATCGGGGCTTTCTTCCATTTCAGCAAGGACTGGAAACGCGCCTTCCCGGTGCTGATCCTCTTTGTGATGACCGGACTGGCCATTGTTCTTTTTGTGAACAACCCCGATCCGCAGCCGAGGGAGCGTGATTATTCCTATGTCGGGAGTTTCTTTACCTTTGCGATCTGGATCGGCATCGGCGCCATGTCCCTTTTTGACACGGTGGAACAGATGATCAAAAAGAAAAAATTAAAGCAGATCCTTCATATTGCGGCGGCGGTCTTTCTGCTGTTCGCACTGCCCGTGAACATGCTGGCGGCGAATTACCGTTCCCACAACCGCTGGGGAAATTATGTCGCCTCCGATTACGCCCATAACCTTCTGAATTCATGCGAAGAAGGTTCGATCCTGTTTACGAACGGCGACAACGACACCTTCCCGCTCTGGTATATCCAGGAAGTCGAGAATTTCCGCCGGGACGTTAAGGTGGTGAACTTAAGCTTGCTGAACACCCCCTGGTATATCAAGCAGCTGAAAAATATCGAACCGAAACTGCCCCTGCGCTGGTCCGATCAGCAGATCGACATGATCCGGCCCGTTCCGTGGAAGACCCAGGAGGTCAAGGTCGCGGGATTGACGCTGTCGATCAAACCGACCTATGCCGGCCAGTTCCTGCGGGTCCAGGACCTGATGATCCTCGAATTGATCCGCGTGATAAACTGGCAAAAGCCGATCTACTTCGCCGTGACGGTCTCGACCTCGTCGCGGCTCGGGCTGGACGAATACCTGTCCATGGAAGGTCAGGTCATGCGCCTTTACGACCGCAAGGTGTCGAATATCGATGAAGATAAAATATATGAGAATTTCACGTCGAACTACCGTTTCCGGAATCTGAACAATCCGGACGTGTATTTTGATCCGAACACCCAGCGCCTGATGCAGAATTACCGCACCGGCGTCCTGCAGGCCGCCATGGTCTATCTCGAATCCGGGGAAGAAGATAAAGCGCGGGAACTGCTCACGGTCCTGGATGAAAAGATCCCCGAATCGGTCATCCCGCAGTACCATCCCGAGCTGACCCTGCAGACCGGGCGGATCTATTTCCAGCTGGGCGATACCGCGGAATACCTGAAACGGATGGATGATGTCCTCGGACGGCCGGACCTGGAGCCGCGCACGCTGATGCTGATCGCCCAGGAGCTGATCTACACGCTGAAGGATTATGCGAAAGCGGAAAAAGTTCTCCTTCCCCTGTACCAGCAGGATCCCTACAATAACTGGATCTCCGGAAGCCTTGTCCGGGTGTACCGCGAACGGGGCGAATATGTCAAAGCGATGAACATTCTTGACCGCTGGCTGAAAATCGCACCTAACGATATTCAGGCGCAATCCCTGAAGGCACAGATAGAAGCAATGGCAAATGAATGATATACGATTGCCGGGATGAACCGAAAATCGATGTTGACCGGAAGGTGGCGGTTGTTCTGCTTTCGTACAACAGCCGCGCCTATCTGGAGCAGTTCCTGCCCTTTGTGCTGAAGACCGCCTATCCCGGCTTTCGCCTGATCGTCGTCGATAACGCCTCGACGGATGACACGCTTTCGTTCCTTCAGGCGCACTATCCGGATGTGGATGTCCTGCATCTTGATATCAACAAGGGATTTACCAACGGCTTCGTTGAATCGCTTGCGTGCATACGGGCGGAATACTACGCGCTTCTGACCTC
>CALMFL010000237.1 GCA_937862595.1 uncultured Fidelibacterota bacterium | reverse complement strand
GAAGGCTGTAAATGATCTTGGGATAGTACACGGACGTGAGAAAGGTGCTTCCGTCCTCTTTATAGACGACCTTCACCTGACAATCGCTTTCCTCGATCAGGTCGCGCCCGAATTTCAGTTCCGTCAGCCAGACATCCTTGTCGACCAGCGCCTGGACCATCTGCTTCGGGACCTTGTCGTAGAGGGAAATATAGGTCAGTTCCGCCGGAAAGGAGAAATAGATGTCTTCGTTTTTTAACGACAAGCGGTCAAGGATATCCTTCAGCATGCCGCTGAGAAGTTCCTGTGAGCTTTTTTCGTATAAAAAAGACCTGTTAAAAGAAAAACCCGGCGAAAACAATCCCAATTGCTCGATGTTTCTCTTCCCCTTTTGCGTCTCGCTCAAATATACAAAAACAGACTCATCGTGATGTAGCGCGAGAGTTAACATATGTGGTTATTCCCAGGAAGCTTCCCCGTTCATTATAAAACCATGGCCGGTATCTCTAAATGTAAAGAAGAAATATTTGCGTTCCTTGTAACCGCCTCTGATCGGGCTGTGGATGATGACGGTGTCCATCTCTTTTCCCTTGACGCTGACCTGGTATTCCTTTTCCGTTAAAGGACAGACCAGCAGGGAATCCACCAGGTTGAAATGCTTGAACTTGGTGACCTTTTCAATGATGGTGTCGACCGCGGTGTCGAGAATGACGCCTTCCCACAGGCTATCGGCATATTTGTAGCGGTCCTTGTTCTCGGCCAGGAATACGGTGTCCCATTCGCCGGTCTCAAGGTTCAGTTCAAGGGCGGTATAAACCTCGGCAAGGCTCGTGTCCCGGGCGGCGTAGGGCTTTGAGAATACGGTGTCGTATTCCGTGCTCCAGAATGCGGGAACGGTGACCTTCACCTCTTTTCCCTTGTAGACGATCGTCTGTATCCCGGTATAGTCGCTGTCCGCAAGGATCGAATCCCTGACGGCCGAAACGAACCACAGAACGCCTTTCATGTCCGAATCGTAGTATCCGGTCAGTTTTTTATACATCCGCTGCGCATCCCACAACTGTTCCATTTTCCATTGCGAACGCCGGCGCATGCTGTTTTCGTCCTTCCAGATGTTACTCGGCACAAAAATCACCAGTAAGAGAACAACAAAGAGTATGACGGCTATCCATTTAATTACAAATGACCATTTTTCATTGTAATATTGCTCTTCTTGCACAATACCTCCCTATACACTATAAGGTAATTAACGGTTTTAACTTATCCAGGGTCTTCTTCCCGATACCGCTGATCTTTGTCAGATCGTCCAGATTCAAAAAAGGTCCGTTCTTGTCGCGGTATTCCAGGATGTCTTTCGCCTTTTCGATCCCCAGATACGGCAAGGCCTCAAGTTCCATCAATCCGGCCGTGTTGACATTCACGGGTTCGGACGGCAGTTTGCCTTCGGAACATTGTTCGTCTTCCCGCAAAAAGGATTCTTCCATGCTCACATCCCGCGAGCGGACCGGCCGCTGTTTCTTCAGTACGATCCGGACAAGGAGTCCGATGGCGCCGAGCAGCAGAACGGCCGCAACGATCAGAATGATGTTCTTTTCTTTTTTAGTGAACATAATTGCCCCCTTTTTCAGGGTGTAAACTTTTCAATTTTAAGGTTTTTTTTCTTTGAATACAATTGATATAATTCTTTTATCAGGTTTTTTTCCTCTCTGTCAGGCTGGCCCGGCGTGTCGATCTTGATCTGGATCAGCTGGTCGCCGAAGCGGTGTCCGTGCAGGACCGGCAGGCCTTTTCCCCGCAGGCGGTAGATCTTTCCGTGTTCGGTCCCGGGGTTGATCTTAAAGCTGACCTTCCCGCTCAGCGTGGGCACTTCCAGTTCCGCGCCCAGGACCGCCTGGGGCCAGGTGATGACGCAGGAAATGATCACGTCATGGCCCGAGCGCGTATAAACGGGGTGACTGATCTCTTTGAAAATGACGATCAGGTCCCCGGTCTCGCCGCTGCGGGCGCCGATATTCCCTTCGCCGTGAAGGGTCATGTAATTTCCGTCCTGGACGCCGGCGGGAATATCGATCGTGACGCTGGCGTCGTGCTTCACCCGGCCTTCGCTGTGACAGGTGCCGCAGGGCTGGCTGATCACCACGCCCTGTCCGTGGCACTGGTAGCAGGGCTTGCTGCTGATCATCTGCCCGAAGAAAGAGTTCACGCGTTCGCGCACTTCGCCGGTGCCGTGGCAGACCGGACAGGTCTGCTTCCCGCTGCCGCCGGTTCCGTGGCAGTCGGGACAGGATTCATAGCGCTTGATCTTGATCTGCTTTTTCGCGCCGCTGTAGATCTCTTCCAGGCTGAGGCGAAGGTTCACGCGCAGGTCCGCGCCGCGGTTGGACGCCCGCCGCTGCGAGCCGCCGCCGAAAAAGCTGCCGAAACCGCCGCCGCCGAAAGCGTCTCCGAAAATACTGCCGAACTGCGAGAAAATGTCATCCATGGACATTCCCTGGCCGCTGAAGCCGCCGCCGAAGCCGTTCTGCTTCAGGCCGTCCGCGCCGAACTGGTCGTAGCGCTGCCGCTTGTCGGGATCGGAGAGCACGGAATAGGCTTCCGCCGCTTCCTTGAAGCGCTCTTCGGCTTCCTTGTTGTCGGGGTTTTTGTCGGGGTGATATTTGACCGCCAGCTTCCGGTAGGCTTTTTTCAGCTCGTCGGCGGAAGCGGTCTTCGCAACACCCAGTATATCATAATAATCTTTTGCCATATTTTTTTACTCTGTCATGTTCACAATGACCTTGGCGTGCCGGAGCACTTTGTTGCCGATCATGTATCCTTTTTCGAATTCTTCAATGACCGTATTGTCGGCGGTCCCGTCGAGCGAGCGCGTCAGCATGGCGTTGTGTTTTTCGGGATCGAATTCCTCCCCCACCGATACGAAGGGGACCACGCCGTGTTTTTCAAGATAGGCCAGCAGTTTGCTGTGGATCATGTCAAATCCCGTGCCCAGTTCGTCATCGCTGTGATGCGGGAGGGCGCGTTCGATGTCGTCGATCACGGGGAGCAGTTCGCTCAGGAGATTTTCCTTGTAAAGTTCCCGGTAACGCTGCTGGTCCTTATTCGTCCGCTTTTTGAAATTCTCGAATTCCGCCGCCAGGAGGAGGAACTTGTCCTGATACTCTTTGCATCTGAGCTGCATGTCGGCATGTTCCAGGATCAGGGCGTCGATCTCTTCCCGGGTCAGGCGGGACGCTTCGGACGCCTCGCCGGTGTCCGCTTTGGCCTCCGCCGCGGTTTTCGCGTTTTTTTTGTTCGGGGTTTTTTTTGCTTTCGGGGGCTGCGCCGAAGAAGCCGCTTCGGCTTTCTTTTCCTGCTTTGATCTTTCTTCCGTCATTTGCATGTCTCCTATATGATCGTCTTCCGCCCCTGCCCAACCCCGCAAAAGACGATAAACATACGCATTTGTATCGTATTTTTCAAGTTT
>CALMFL010000236.1 GCA_937862595.1 uncultured Fidelibacterota bacterium | reverse complement strand
AAGCGTGTTCCCGTAAAGGCGGTCACGCGGTCCATGGGGATCCCCGCCGCTTTTGAACGCGCCAGTTCTTCTTCGTTCATGATCGCCAGGGAGAGCATCAGGTCCGGATCCAGGTCCAGCACCGTTTTCCCGTCCTCGATATTGTACACGATCACGACGACGGAAGCTTCCGTCCCGGTCCGGCGGATCAGGTCGACGACCCTGTCAAAGGGCACGCCGCGCTTGATATCCAGGTTCAGGACGGTCCGTCCTTTTGTCCAGTTCAGCGCCTCTTCCAGCGTAGGGACCCTGTAAGCGGTGGCCGTCCCCTCGTTATCTTCGAGGAATACGGTCCGGATGAGCCCGTATTCCAGTTCGCCGACGCGGCCGCTGCCGGTGGTCGTCCGGTCGATGCTGCGGTCGTGCATCAGGATCAGGACGCTGTCCTTCGTCATGGCGACATCGACCTCGAGGGTCATCGGGACCTGCATGAGCGCGTGTTCGAAGGTCTCGATGCAGTTCTCCGGATATCCCGGATAGGGACCGCCGCGGTGGGCGCTAAGGACCGGCGTTCTGTCGGAGGTCCAGGTAAAGAAGGCGTGCAGTTCCCCGACCGAATCAAAGGCGAGATCCGGCGGCGTATAGGGCGGAGCGGCCGTCAGCGTCAGACTGATGAAAACGAGGGCGAGGATTTTTTTCATGGGAGTCCTTTATGTTGGGGAGAGAAGAAGCAAAGAGGCGAAGAAGCAGAGAAGCGGAGAAGCGGAGAAGTATGCTCCCCGTAGTTTTAACGAAGGGGAGCGGGGTGGTGGAGAGGTGAAGTGGTGGGGAGGAGGAGAAATGGAGAAGCGGAGAAGCATGCTCCCCGTAGCTCCGAAGAATCGGAGCGAAGGGGAGAGGGGAAGAGGGGTGGATCATTCTTCCCGGTCGGGGTTGTCGATGACGACGTCGTCCACTTTGGTGAAACGGAGGATGCGGAAATTCCCGTTGTCAAGGGTATAGATCACATCGTTATACACGGTCAGGGCGAGGGGATTGTTGAGCAGGTCGGGATATTGCTGAAGGACGAGGGTGTCCCGGACGACCAGGGTGTCGTTGACGTAGCTGGAGTCGGTCAGGCGTATCCATTCTTCGCGCACGACGACGGATTTCAGGAAATCGCCGGTAGGGGCGTACATTTTCACGTCGCGGTCCAGGGTGTCCAGAACGAAGATGTTCCCTTCCGAGGAGGTGCTGATGTCCCGGGCGTAGCCGAACTCGCCGAGGTTCATGATATCATGGATGCCGACGAGGAAGCCGGATTCATAGGTGCTGCCGTTCAGCTTGTGAACGCTGAAAAAGTCCCCGGTCTGCGTATAGAAGACGTTGCCGCTGTTGTCGCTGGCAAGCGAAAGGGGCTGTGCGACCGTTCCGGCGCCGGTGCCGGCGGTGGCGACGAACCTATCCAGAACGCCTTCGTAATGCCAGATCAGCTGTCCGTTCTTCAGTTTCACCATCAGGGTCGGGATCAGGCGGACTTTTAAAATCTCGTTGTTCACCGCATCCATGACGTAGATGGCGCGGTTGCTTTCGCTGGCGGGCGCCAGGGCGACAAAGGATTTGCTGACCGTCGCGTAAACGGGTCTTCCGCTGAGGGCTTCCCGGTTTACCGGATCGGTGGTCCCCAGACGGTTCCGTTCCGACAGGGGGTCATAGAACACATGCGGCGCAACCAGCGAATCGATCACGTCCGTCAGGGTCGTGTCGACGATCTCGGAATAGGGGATCGCCCGCAGGCCGCTCAGCAGGCCGCTCCGCGGGTCCATCAGGACGGGCGTGCCGTTATCGTTGTAGTAACGGCCGGTCACGATGCCCTCAATGCCCGTCGCGGCGGAAAATTGCGGCCATACGTAGACCTTGTTCCCGTTGTCGACATAATAGACGTTGAAGCGGGCGTCCAGGCAGACCGCCGTGGGTTTCAGGGGCAGGTTGTCCAAGGTATCGTAGATGCCGGATTCGATCTCTCCCGAGGGGCGGATCACGCGGATGCGGTTTTGCGAACTGTCGGCGATATAGAGACGGCCGTCCTTTGATGCGTAAATATCCAGCGGCGTGACCAGGCCCAGATCCGAAAAGGTCCAGTCCGGGGAGATGGCGACATACTTGTCGGTATCGCGGTTAATGCCGGTATTGGTGTTCCCTCCGGAATCCGGAAGGTCCATGTTTTCCGAACAGCTCATGACGAGCGCGGTCAGAAAGAGAAAAATAAGGGATGTGCGTGGTGAATGTTTCATCAGAAGTTATAGCTTACCTGTATTTGGTTGACGATCCCCAGATAACGGTGCGGGCGGAAGGCGTAATCGATCTTCAGTCCGGACTTCCAGCGCTCGGCCGAGAAACCGAGTCCGAGCGAGAAGGGCATTTCGGTCCCGATCGAGTAGGCCGCCCTGACATCGAATGTCTTCAGGAACCCTGCCTGCAGGGCAAGGATATAGGTCTCCGCATTGTCGACGGGATGATTCAGCTGGACCGCGGCAAAGAGGTCCATAAATTCGTTTTCATAGAGGGTCATGGAGGAGCCGATGTGGAAGGTCGTCGGCGGCGAGAAGGACTCGTATTCGCGCATGAAGCCCTCGGAATTCTCGTATTCTCCGGCGGGTCCCGTCGGGGTTCCGAAATTGAGGAAGGCCACGGCAAGGACCAGGTCGCGGAAACCGGTCCGGTAATAGGTCCCGAGGTCCATGACAAAGGAGGTGGTGGCCAGGTCGAGGTATTCTTCACGGACCATGCGCGCGCTGAAGCCGAAGGAGAAACGGTCGCTCATCTTCCTCGAGAAATTCAGTCCCACATAGTAATCCGCGAACGAAAAGTAGTCCCCCGAGCCGTAGGGCTTGTATTCGGTGGTGATCTCCATGGCGTCCATGTGCAGGGCGCCAATCTCGACGCCGAACGCCCAGGACCTCATGGAGCGGCTCAGGGCGAAATATTCGTAGCCGATGCCGTCAAACCAGTCCAGATGCGAGAGCGCGACCGAGGTGCCTTCCAGCTGTACGGTCACGGCGGGATTCCAGTGGATCACGGAAGCATCCTGAACGATGGTGGTAAAGGCCCCGCCCAGTCCGCCGGATGCGGCGCTGGGATCGATCTTCAGGAAATTCAGGATCGACGTGCCCGCCCGCTGCCCTCCCAGTCCCGCAAATGCGAGGCCGGTGCTCAGGATCAGGAACAATAGCGCATGTAGGCGTTTCGGTCGTTTCATTTAAAACCTCAAAAAGAGTCCGAGCATGATCTGGCGCGGAGCGTAATAGCGTGACGGGTCTTCATTCGGATTCCTGCTTCCATAATAGGTCAGGCTGATGATCTCACCGGGATCGTAGGGCTTGCCCGTAAAGGGATTGATCCTTCGGGGAACCTTGTGATTAAAAACGTTCTGGACGTCGATATAAAATCCGTAGGTCATATGCTTGTAATAGAAATCTTTGGTGAATTTCAGGTCGACCGTCATGTAGGGATCGGCGATCTCGCCGTAGGGATTGTCGGAACGGGAGGTGCCGATGTACCACAGCGTGCCGTCCGCGGTCCTGACCGTATCCAGGATCACGCTTTCGGTATAGCGTCTGCCCGACTGGGCTTCAATGTGCGCGTTCAGGGACCAGTTGTTGATGAAGTAGCGGGGACGCTCGTCCTCGTACACCCGGAAGCGCAGGTTTGCGATCAGCTTGAAGGGCTCGTCCCAGCTCAGGTAGTTCTCGGTCAGCGGCTTTTCCGGGATCATGCCGGCTTCCACCAGCACGTTGTCGTTCGGACTGGAGCTTTTCCCGGTCGTCACGGAATAGGTGAGGGAAGCGTCGCCGCTGAAGTATTTTCCCGCGGTCTGGCGGAAGAGGAATTCCACGCCGCGCGAACGGGCGTAATCCATGTTGAGGTACATCATCATGCTGTAATTCCCGACCAGGGGATTGAAGGAGGTGATGGTCTGGGCGGTCTCGTAATCGAACATGTCCTTGTAATAGGCCTTGAATTCGATCGCCGAGGCGGCGGAAAATTTGTGCTTCACCCCGATCTCGTAGGCGACGGTCGTTTTGGGATCAAGGTTCGGGTTCCCGATCAGGCTGTAGGGATTGTCGGAGATCGTGTTCAGCTTTGCATAGACATAGTTGTAGGTCGGGAGCTGGGAGAAATGCCCGAAATTGAAATACAGCACGTCGTTGTCGGTCACGGGATGGCTGATGCCGAGACGGGGGCTCAGATGCCCCTTGAAGCGTGCGCCGAAGAGATTATGGGTCTCTTCGAAATACTGCGCGCGGCCGGCGGCGGTGATGGTCAGGATGTCGGGATTGAGCATGGCCTGGGTCACGTAATCGCCGATGAACCAGTAGTCGTAGCGGATGCCGATATTCGCGATCATGCCTTCAAAGGTGATCTTGTCCTGAATATAAAAGGAGCCGTCGGAGGGCCGGACATTGTAGTAGTCGTAACTTTCGCCGAGACCGGAGCCCATCCAGGGGTTATAGATGTCCACGACCTGCATTTCGGTCGCGCGGTATTCGAAGCCGGCCTTGACCTTATGCTTGGTGCTGGGATGATAGGTCATGTTTCCCGACAGGGTATAGTTCTTGCTCCAGTAGTCGTACCAGTAGGGGGCGTCGCCGTGGTCCCAGAACTCATCCCCGGTCGCGACGACGATGTTCCCGAACTCGTCCTTGGACGCGTATTCGTTGGGATCAAGGTCCAGGCATTCCTCATAGTCAGTCCAGTGCTTGTTCTGCACCGCTTTATGGAAGGAGGTGAAGAAATAGCCGGCGTTGACCGTGTAGAACAGTTTCGGATTGATCGTATGCGTCCACAGTCCGTTGATCACCCGGGATTCGCGGGTATAGGTCGGGTAATTGTCCAGGATCTCCTGGAAGGCGTAGGGGAAGGAGGAGCTTGTAAAATAGCCCTGGTTCACGTTGGCGGACTGATTATACGATACGGAAAGCTTGTATTTCTGGGAGAGATTCCAGCTCAGTTTTGCCATGGTGGAGAGGTTGTTCTCCTGGCGGCGGGTGAAGGCGTTCATCCATTCCCGGTAGGGGTACAGTTGCGTGGCGCCCGGAAGATAGGAATCGGAAAGATACAGGTAGCCGCTCACGAAATAGGAAAGATTACCCGGCAGGAAGCTTTTTCCCTGCGCGTAGAGCGGGCCGCCCACCGTGAACTCCAGGTTGTCGGTATTGACCCCGGCGGCGCCGAAGAGCTGATCGGTCTTGAAACGGAGTGAGCCCTCTAATTTTGACGCCCCTTCCTTGAGCTTTACGTCGATAATTCCGGACATCGCCTGTCCGTATTCGGCGTTGAACCCGCCGGTAATGATCTCGAGCTCTTCGATGGCGTTCGGGTTCACATAAAGATTGGAGGTCTCGCCCGTGAGCGGGTCCTTGATCGACAGGCCGTCCACAATGAACTGGCTTTCGTCCACGCGCCCGCCGCGGATATGGATCTCGTTGTTGGAGGTGCTCACGCCGGCCTGCTGTCCCACGATATCGGCCACGCTTTCCACGATCTTTCCGAGAAGGTCGTCTGCAGAGACGGACACCGAGGAAGACGTGGAGGCGGCGTCGATCAGGGGTTTTTCCCCGACGACGACCACATCCTGCCCGAAGGCCAGGACGGTGGTTTCAAGCTTGATGTCGATGCGGCGGTTCTCTCCGGCGGTAAGTTCGATCCCGCCGTGAAGATGCTGTTTGTAGCCCATCATGGAGACCATCATGTCGTAGGTGCCCGGGCCCATGCCGGTGACGGTATAGGAACCGTCCATCCCGGTGGCGGCGCCGTAATAGGTCCCCCTTAAAATGATGTTGACCCCGGCCATCGGCTCGCCGGTCGCGGCGTCCGTCACCACCCCGCGCAGGGTGGCCTTCTGGGCGAAGAGCGCCGCAGCGGCAAGGCATAGGACAAGAACGTGTTTCAGGATACGCTTCATATTATTCGTCAATTCCAAAGACGTGCCGGAAGAGGTCGTCGAGGTTGTTGTTGCCGTTCAGATAGTACAGGGGCAGGGACATGTAATAGCAGACGCCGTCCCCGATCGGGGTCTCGATCATCACGGGCGGCGTGCCGGTATAATCGCTGGTGTTCAGCGAGTCGTGTTCAAAGAAATAGCGCAGGGTGGAGGTGGCCCCGGGCACGACGGCGTAGAGCTTGTCGGCAAGGGTTGAAGATATTCTCAGCTGCAGGGCGCTGTTCAGCGTTTCATCGCCCCAGAGGCCTTCGATATTGACCCCCGCGTAGATCCGCCCGGTGGGACTGTACTGATAGACGGTGTCAATGTCGGTAAAGGTCCATACCGTATCGGGGCGGCTGTTCGTTGCGACCTTTTGAGCGTTGTCCATAAAGAGAATGCCGCCGTCGGCCACAAAGCGCGTCAGGGCCAGCGAGGCTTCGTTCAGGCTGTTGGATCCCCGGAAGGTGAACCAGAACACTTTCGAGAAGGTGCTGAGGTTCAGCTCGATGTCTTCGGGCGAATAGGGAATGGTGTTCGCCGTATTGGTGCTGGCGCCGCCGATCTCCCAGACGGAGAATCCTTCGGCGCCGACCATATCGGTAAAAATGGATTTGTAAAGGTTCTGATGATCGTACACGACCTGGTCCCCGGCAAAGTCATTGACGATCAGGACGTCCCCGACCGGCGCTTTCACTTCCCAGGCGGTGATCTTCGAGTCGTCGCTTTCGGGATCCGGGAAAGAAATGACGGGACTTTCGGCGCCCGCGATATCCCGGACCTTGAGGAAGATCCGGTGCTTGCCGGGCGCAAGGTCCGTGACCATGACTTCCCGCCGGTCGCCGTTCAGATGCTCCCATGCCGTGGTGTCGTCCAGGGCATAATAAATATCGGTGACGGTCTGGGCGCCGTCGATATCGCTGATATCCCAGAAGAAGGAATGATGGGTGAACGAATAGTGCAGCGAATCTTCGCTGCGCGTACTGAGCGGAAGGGAATTCAGTTTCCATTCGACGGACGGCGGCGAATTGTAGACCGGGAAGGAAACGACCGCCGGCGTGGGGTCCAGAAGGCTGTCATTGTCCATCGCGGTGACAAAAAGGCTGTAAATGTCGAACTGCGTCCGCAGGGGCAGATAGAAGACGCCCGATTCTTCCTGCGTGAAGACCGGCGTGTCCATGTAGGACCATTTCAGGTAATAGCCGAGGATGTCCCCGTCGGGGTCATCGCCCCACCAGCTGACCGTCTGGACCGATACCGTGGTGTCGAGTCCCAGGATCAGGGTGTCCTCGACCCAGACGGTGTCGCCGTGATTCAGCCAGTAATCTCCGGGACCCAGGGTGGTGTCGGGGTGAAAGAAAAATGAGATATGCGTTTCCGGCGGCAGGTTATGCGCGGTCGAGGGGGGTAATTTCGGGTGAAAGAACCCGCAGGCGGCCAGGTTAAGGAGCAGCGCCGCGAAGATCAGCGACCGGATGTAGGAGGGTCTGAATTTCATTTTTCTTTTTTGGCGGTGGGTTAAGGCCGCCGTCAGAATACCCCGGCGGACGGACGTGCCGTCCGCCGGAGCATCAAGTTCAGGGTTTACTTTAAGAGCAGCATTTTATTCGTTGCGGTGTATCCGGGTGTCTGGATCCGGTAGAAATACACACCGGAGCTCAGGTGGCCCGCATGCCAGCGCAGGGTATAGGTGCCCGCGTTCATCGATCCGTTCACCAGCGTCTCGACGTAGCGTCCCGAAATGTCGTAGACCGTCAGCGTGACCGGGCTGATCTCGGGAAGGTCGAAGCGGATCGTGGTGACCGGGTTGAAGGGGTTCGGGTAGTTCTGATGCAGTACGTAGTGTTCGGGAATGAGCGCGACGGCATCGGGACCCTGGACCACGGCGGTGATGTCCGAAGGTTTGCGGACCTCGATCTTGATGGAGCCGTAGCTGTACATCACCACGCCCTTGACGTTGGCGATGGAATCGCCCGCGACCAGAGTGTCGGCGTTGCCCACCACGACATTGGCCATGTAGTTGATGTCAAGGATCGAATCCGCGACCATATCGTCATCCACGAGGAAGGAATTTGTCCCGTCGGTCAGGGTGAAATCGTAGGGGTTGACCGAAGCGATCTCGCCGCCCTCCTCCACGTCGACCAGAACGCCTTCATAGGCTTCCGGATTGCCCGCAAGATCGGCCAGCGATACGAGGGTGGGATCAAGGGGCGGTTCGCCGGACAGGACCAGGGTGACGGTCCCGACCACGTAGGTGTTGGTCTGCCATTTCCAGTAGGCTTCGTGGTCTTCGTCGACCTTTCCGCTGACCGTTACCAGATCGCCTTCATGCAGTCCGGCAAGGGTCGCCGGCGCGGCAAGGACCCAGACGCCGTTCCATTCTCCGGGAGCGCTGGCGACGGCGATCACGCCTTTTCCGGCGTCGTCGGTGAAGGTTGTAGCCAGACTGCCTTCGGTGGTGACGTAGGCGTTAAAGGTGACGTTGCAGCCGGAGAGCGGACTGGTGCCCGCCGGGGCGTGCGTGTACTGGATGTCATAGATCGTGGGAGCGCCGTCCAGCACCTTGTAGGAAAGCTGTTTTTCGTTGTATTTTCCGGGGAGCGAGGAAACGTCGCCGGAATCATCCACGACATAGTAATAGTATTCGACGATCGATCCGCTGGCCTGTGCCGGAAGGGTCCCGGACCAGATGTTTTCGCCGGCATCGATCATGTCCACGCTGGCGTAAGCGCCATTGTCGATGCGGTAGTAGACCTTGGCGGTGTCGATGTTCCGCAGGGTTGAGATCAGGACGGACGCGACGACGGTCTGCGAGGAAGTCGGAATGTTCGCAGGCGTGCGCGAAGGATTGAGCAGCATGGCGGGCCCTTCTCCCAGAATGATATCTTCCTGATAGAGCGGGTTCAGGTTGTAGGTGGTCGAATCGGCATAGGAGCCGTAATGGTGATAGATCCAGCCCGTAATGGATTCGATGGGGGTCATCAGCGGCGGGGCGACGTAGCCTGTCAGGCTGTCGGAATCGTCCGCGACCAGGCAGGAGCCGCTGCCGTCGTTGATCTCAAGGATATAGTATTCGATGTCATTTCCGGTAACGAGGGCATTTTCGATCTTCACGATGCTGTTGCCCCATTGTTCCGCGGTCACGGGATGGCGCAGGTCGCCGGTCGTGATGACGGCGGTATCGGGAAGGTCCGCCGTGCCGGCGAGGTTGATGTCGCCCACGAGCCAGAACTCGGTCATATTGGAGGGAGTAGTGGAATATTCGCCGATGTAGCCGCCCATTTCGATCAGGTCTCCGGCGAAGAGGTCGGGGTAGGTGGAAGCGTCCTGGTTATACGAAAGAATGGCGCTCCAGGGCCCGCCGTGGACATCCGAGAGGATGAATTTGATCCCGGCGCCGGCGTAGCTGAGGCCGGTGGGCATGGTGACGACGCCCTGAATGTAGAGCGTGGTGTCGGGATCGACCAGATAGGAAAAATCCGATTTGGCGTCCGCCGGGGTTTTCATCAGGTCGGAGACCCGGACCTGCTGGATGCGCTGGATGCGGGTGTAGACCTTGCTGTCGCCGGTCTTGAGGCCTTCGACGATATCCCAGGCAAGGCGCGGGACGATCTTGTAGGCGCCGTAGGAATAGCCCAGGCAGCCGGTAATGGAAAGACAGTTCTGATATTCTGCGGGCCAGAAATAGTATTTTGCGTTGCCTTCGTCGTCGATCAGGATCTGGCCGCTGCCGTCGTTGACGCCCCATTCGCCGTAACCGGCGTCCGGGTTGCTGATGGCGGCGTTCTTCACGCGGACCAGACAGCCTTCGTACTGTTCGTCGTTCGCCTGGGCGGTCGTGAGGACGATCGGAGCGGGACAGCCGACGCCGGCCTCTTCAAGCACGACGGAGGTCACGGTGGTGATCTCGGTCAGTCCGTTGTATTCCTCGACCTTTCCGGTGATCGTCACGGAATCGCCTTCCGCAATGATCACGCTGTCGGCAACCAGGTTATTGATATGGGTGCCGAGGTAGACGTATACGCCTCTCCAGGCTTCGGCGCCGTCCTGAATGTACATCTTGTTCCCGCCGAAGGCATAGGGCTCGCCGGTCACGATGCCCGAGACCGTAACGACCTGGTTCTTCAGCGGCGAATCTCCGCTCACATCCGTGGTGTACTGGATGTCTCTGATCGTTGTCGCAAATGCGGTAACGGTCAGGAGGAGCGCGATAAGGATGAGCATGGTTCTTTTCATGGATTAACTCCTTTTTATGATCATTTATTTAATCACTAAAAATCTGCCGGTCTTGATGAAACCGGTCGCTTTGTTTTCGACGGCGTAGAGGTACATGCCGGTCGCAAGCGCCTGGTCATGGTCCGTAATAAGGTCCCAGGCGTGTTCGCCGCCAGAGTACAGGGCGTTTGCGCTCAGCCCGTCCTCCAGGCGCCGGGTTCCCGCCCCGCTGTAGACGGAGCCCTTATGCTCGATGGTTTTCACGGGTTCGCCCGAAAGGGTGAAGATGCGGATCACGGCCTCCTCGGGAAGTCCCGTGAACCAGATCATGCGTTCGCGTACCCCGTCGCCGTCCCACACGGCGTTGACGCGGTAGGGATTGGGATAGACGCCGACCCCGGTCATTTCATCCTCGATAGGCTGCTGGCCGGTGATCACGGTCATGCGGTTCTCCAGCTGGCTGGATTCCAGGGATTCCAGGCCGGTGCTCGGATCGCCCTGATCGTAGGAGGTCACGGCAAAGATGTTCTTGTCCGGCCAGCCGTTCAGCAGGTTCCGGTTCTCGAACTTGTAATAAAAGGTATCCTGTCCGAATATTTCATACGAAGGGTTCCCGAACTCATCCTTGATCCGGATATAGTCGAACCCGGTGTTGTAGCCGAATTGATTTTCGATGTCGAAGGAGGCCAGGAGGGTCCATTCCGCCGCCAGGCCGGAGGTTTTCCTCCGGGCATAGACGCGGTAGCCTTCGAAATCCTTCTCGCGGGAGATCGGGTCTTCGGCGAATTCGGGAATATTGTTCCAGTACAGCGTGACCTTGTTCTTCTCGGGCACGATGTGAAGTTTCGGGGAAGGGGGAGGGGCCGGCAGGACGAAACGGTCCAGCAGGCCGTTGCCGTTCTGGTCCTCGTCCGGATCAAGGCGGCCGTTCCCGTTGTTGTCTTCGCCGTTGAAGGCCTTTTGCGCCCAGTCGGCGTTCGTGCGCAGCAGTTTGCGCCGGGCGGCATTGTCGTCGGGACTGTCGCTCGACCAGCCGCTGGTGATGATCGCGAAGGCGACGTCGATGAAGGCCCCGGGCGGAAGTTCCCAGGAGGAGCTGTCGGCGACCGCGGGCGCCGATCCGAAGGGTCCGGCGCCGATCAGGATCATCCAGCTGGCCGCGGCCGCGGGATAGCCTTCTTCGGTATAGGCCGCATCCCCGAGGTGCCGGGGGGCGGAGTGGCTGAGCTTGTCGTAACGTTCTTCATCCGTAAGCGGCAGGTAGAATTCGGGGTAGGCCAGGTTGGAGGAGGTGTTCCACATCCACTGGTTGTAATAGGTGTCCCAATGGGCGCGCGGCACCGTTTCGGAGCCCAGGAAGCTGAACCCGATATAGCTCTGCGCGTAACCGTTGTCGCCGTCGTCGTCATACTGGTAGGCGATGTCGCGGTCAAGCCCGATAAAATCGTCTTCGGGAATGGGGTCGAACACGGATTCGTCGAATCCGTTCAGGTTGTCGTACCAGGACCAGCCCCCGCCGGGCTCATAGATGCTGGTGTAATTCATATTGCCGATGGCAGCGTCGGCCCAGATCCCGACAAAGACATCCTGGATCGTGGACGAGCCGATATTGGCGATGTGATAATTGAGAATGACGAAGGCTTCCGTAAAGCTGTAATTCCAGGCATAGCTTGTCAGGTCCACCTGAATGTGCAGGGGCTTGTGGTCCACGACCGCGCCCTGGTCATGGAAGGTCGCCATAAAATCCTGATGGGAAATGGCGTAGGGCGAATAGACCTTGCTGGTGGGGATGGACGAGCGCTCCACGATGGAGTCCCCGTTGTCCGTGAATTCAAAGCCCTTGGCGCCGTAATCGAAGACCCCGTCCACGACGGCGGTGCTGACGCGCTTTTCACCGTTGACCATGCCGCCGACCCAGAGGCCGCCGTAGGACATGTGCTCGACCTGCTCCTTGATGTTGTCGGGGTACTGCTTGTACATGCAGCTGGGCTGGTTGGGGTTGTTGTAGCCTTCGCCCAGCACGCCGAAATTCGTGACGGTAAGCCCCAGCTGGCCGACCGTGGTGTAATGCACATAATCGGCGACGGACGCCGATGCCTTCTGCAGCATGGCAGGGTAGCGGTCGTTTGCGGGTAAAATTCCTGAGAACACCGCGCAGGCGATCAAAATAAAGCGTAAGTTATATTTCACGAAAACCCTCTAATTCCAGTTGCAAAGATAAGGGCATTTTGGAGAAATATCAAAAATAAAATAATATTTTTATCCACAATATATTGAGGGGGTAGCGCCGGAACACCACAAGATATGTAAAAACAAGAGGTTTGTCCCGATCGCACACCGTCGTTGAAAAAACTTGACTCAAGTTTTTAATGCGCGTTCAGGTATAAAAAACAGGAAAAAAAGCTCCCAAAATCGCCATAATGCCTAAAAACTTGAGGCAAGTTAAAGAAGGGAAGGATACGTTACAATACCATGTTATTAAATAACTTATGTAAAATATCGGTTAATGAAAATCGCTAATTGTGTGATCCGGAACACATATGATGT
>CALMFL010000235.1 GCA_937862595.1 uncultured Fidelibacterota bacterium | reverse complement strand
GACTGACCCATGCCGTGTTCGGATACCTTCCGGACTGGGAGATCGGCTCCGCGCCGCAGTATCTGAACTACGACGTGCTGTCGCATATCGCGGTTTTCGATTTTACCGTTTCCACCGCCGGAGATATCATCGGCTACCCTTCCGGCTGGCCTTCAAGCTGGACGTCCATGATGAACACGGCGCATGCCAGGGGCGTAAAGCTGATCATGTGCGTGGTTGAATTCAACAAAGACGATATCAACGTCCTGATCAACGACAGCACGGCCTCGCAGAATTTCTACGAAGAGGTCGCCTCGCTGATCGGTACCTACGGCTTCGACGGGGTCAACATTGACTTCGAAGGCCCCTATACCGCTGACCGCGGTGCGCCCATGAACGCCTTTATGCAGGGACTGAGCGACCATATCAAAACGCATGTCGGAGAGGAACAGGAGATCTCCTTTGCCGGTCCTGCCGTGAACTGGAGCGGCTGGGACCTGCCCGGACTGGTTGACGCCTGCGATTATGTTTTTATCATGGGATACGCCTACTGGTACAACGGCTCCTCGACCACGGGACCCTGCGCCCCGATCATGGGTTCCGGCATCAACCTTGTCCAAACGCTGGTCAACGCCAGCAACGGCTACGGCGCCTGCGACCCCTCCAAGCTTATTCTCGGACTGCCCTATTACGGGAACCGCTGGCCGGTCAGCTACAGCGAGCGCAACACGGAAGGCGCAAGCACGCTCGGAGGCGGCTCCTCGGTCCTGTACGCCTCTGCCCGCGACCTGTTCGCCGCCCACGGCACCCGCTGGTCCACCCGCTATGAAGACAGCTGGACCAGTTATCTGAGCGGCGATGTCTGGTACCAGGCCTGGTGCAACAACGCCCGCGCCCTGGACCCCAAGGAAAAACTCGTGTTCTCTCACAATCTCATGGGCACCGGCATGTGGGCTCTGGGATACGATGACGAGCATACCGAACTGTGGACCCTGCTTCGCAATAATTTCTATTATTACCCCGACCATTATCTGACGGACAATTTTGAGGACGGGCTGGATCATTTTTATCTCGCTCCGACCTACAGCGGCTCCACGCGCGGCGTTTCAACCGCCTCGGCAGCCGCCCTCACCGCGGAAACGGCCTATCGGGACACTCAGGCGCTCCGGCTGACCCTGAAGGACGATGCCATCAGCAGCGAGAACTGGCGCGTCCGTTTTCTCTCCGGCGGCGGCTCCCCGGTGAATAATGTCCGTCTCCCGCGCGACCGCGAGATCCGCATTGCGCTGAAAACGGACCAGGCGGGCGCCGGGATCGCCCTGATCATCGACGACCAGTACGGCCAGATGGAGATCTCGGCCGAGCAGCCGATCCTTGGGGACAACAACTGGCATGAATACGCCTTTGACCTCAGGCCCGCCGAAGCCTGGGAAAGCTATTCCGGCGGGAACGGGAGCATCGACGCGTCGTATGTCACCCTGGACGCCCTCTACTTTACGGCGCCCGACCAGCCGGCGGACCGCGTCATTTACCTGGATGCGGTGCAGAATAATCTCCAAACGGACACCCTGAGCTTTACCGTCAGCGGATATGTGTACGAAGACGAGGCGCCCGTCGCAGAGGTCGCGGTCGCCGATACCTTCACCAACGCGTCCGGATATTTTGAACGGACCTTTCCCTATGGCGAAAGCCTGGTGCTAACCCCCGTGAAGACCGGCCTGTCCTTTACGCCCGCCACCTACAGCGTTCCGCTGCTGAACGAAGATGTTTCGCTGACCTTCGCCGCCGCCCCGACCGCGGCTGCCGGATACCCCGACGGCTTCCGGCTTCTGCCGAACTACCCCAATCCTTTTAACGGGATAACGACCCTTGCCTTCACCCTGCCCCGGGACGCCGAGATCCGGATCACGGTGTTCGACATGCGGGGACGGCCCGTAGCCACCCTCATGCAGGGTCCGGCCGCGGCCGGAGAGCATGCCGTCAGCTTCAACGGCGGCATCCTGCCCAGCGGCGTTTACGTCGCCGCCCTCCATGCGGACGGCGTTTCCTGCGGGATCCAAAAAATGATCCTGCTGAAATAGCCGGCCGCGGTGCGTCCGGCGGGCAGGTTTTGTTTTGCCGACCGGCCCACCACCCTTCACGTTTTACCTGTTCCCCGGACCATGGCGATCCCCTGCGGGTCCCGTCCCGGCTTAAGATAAAACCCTGTTTTCAAAGCCTTTCCGCACGATCAGACCTGAAAAGCCTTCGTTTTTCCGGAAAATAAAATACCTTGAAAACGATGAAGCGGGACGGCTTCCGCTCAGGCCGGAGCGCCGTGAAAGAATGAAACGAAGGGAGTGACTGTTTTTTCCGGCTGCCGCCGGCAGGCCGGAGCGCTACCTTACGAACAGAACGGTGCGTTCATCCGAGATGGACATCGAGGTGAAGGCCCCGAGGGAATTCTCGATATTGATGCGGAAATCGTTGATCGCGGGGTAACGGATGAAACCGGTGAGAAAGTTCATTTCCTGGAGGCTTGTATAGTCCAGGTAGGAATTTGAATAGGCGATCACCTTGACCGTCAGTTCCAGCGTGTCCAGCAGGGCGTACGCGGTATCTACCCAGACGGAATCGTGCAGCATCTCATAAAAGGGATCCGGGTTGAAAAGCGCATCATAATTGCTGGTGTCGTATTTCCAGAAAGGTTCGCGGACCGTGGAATTGTCGAATTCATAGGTATAGGACCAGTCGCCCCAGGAACTATGGTAGGTATAATAGAAGATCACCTTGTACGCGCCGCCGTTATTGCTCCAGGAAATGCTGTCCGAGGGATCGGATAGCGAGATAAGCATGGGGCCGGTTTCCCCGTCCGTCCAGGTGATCGGGGACAGCGCTTCCTCGCTGGCGGTGGCGACGCCGAACGTTTCCGTCTCCACATACAGGTCGTAGATCTCTCCGGTCACGATCGTAAAATTAGTGTCCGTCGGCAGGTAGACGCCCTGCATTTTTTCCACAAAGGCGATCGTATCGTCGCCGTGCAGAAAAAAGACCCGGGCATCGTTGACCGCATAGGAGGTGTCGATATAGAAGGTCTGGTACCGGATGGTGTCCCCGGACGAGCTGTTATAGAACTGATGATAGATAACGCTGTCGAGTTCGTAGCGGTCCGGTTCGCCGAATCCCGTCGTGCGGTAGACGTAGACATAGTTCAGTTCCGGATCCGCAACGGTCACATTCGCGAAAATATTCAGATAGGGTTCGTGGTAGATGCGGACTTCTTCAAGCGTGTCGCATCCGCTCATGGCGAGCAATAACAACATCATGAGGATAAGTGTCTTTTTCATCAGAATGAGAACTCCACGCCAAAGGTCGGCAAGACCGGGAACATCGTGACCGGTCGCCGGTAGATCGTTGACGTATTGGTTTCGGGGTCGAACTCCGCGTCATAATTTTCATAGAGATAGAAGAACACGTTCGCGTGATTGGTCACGTTCATGACATGAAAATAATAGGTTGCCGTCTGTCCGAAGATCTTTCCCCGCCGGTTGATGCCGATATCCCAGCGAAAATAGGGCGGGTACCGTTCCCCGTTGCGTTCTCCGTAGATCTCCATGCGGTCGATCCACCCGTTGATCGGATCGGTGTAATGGAAGTTGCCGTAGATCTGCGAATAGGGATTCCCCGTGCTCCAGGTCAGGGCCGAACTGAAGAACCAGCGTTTGTCAATGTCATACTGCGCCACTACGTTCAGGTTGTGCGTGCGGTCGTATTTGGTCGGATACCAGCCGGCGGCTTCACTTTCCCGCTTCATGGTCCGGCTAAAGGAATAGCCGATCCATCCGGTCAGATCCCCGGTCGTCTTCTTCGCCAGGAACTCGATCCCGTAGGAATAGCCTTCCGCCTCAATGAACGAGATCAGGCTTGCGCCTCCGATATCTTCGTCCATGGTCAGCAGGTGATCGTATTTTTTGTAATATCCTTCCAGGGTGAACTGGATCATATTGTGCCAGTATTCCACGCCCGCGTTGTAGTACGTGCCTTTGCTGGGTTTCTGGTCGTGCTGGGTCGGGAACCACAGGTCGATGAAGCGGACCATTTCGTTCTCGAAATTCGCGGTCTGCAGGAACTGGTGCACCGTACCCGCGGCCAGGGTGAAGGCAAGCTGGTCCGTGATCAGGTATTTTCCCTTGATCCGGTAATCCGGGTACCATGACTTCGTGTTGGCATAGCGGGTCAGGCGGATGCCGGGCTCGAAGATGAACAGCGGCGAGGGCC
>CALMFL010000234.1 GCA_937862595.1 uncultured Fidelibacterota bacterium | reverse complement strand
GAACTGGTACAGGATGAACGATATTGAAGATGAGAACGGACAGCTGCTTCTGACGCAGAAGATTTACTGCGCCCTGGAAGATGATCAGGGCATGCTCTGGGTGGGGACGGCCGACGGCGTGGCCAGGTCCGCAGATCTCGGGCTGTCGTGGGAGATCATTCGCCGGGTAAATGCCGATTACCGCGACCCCCTTGAGATTTCGGCCTATCCCAATCCTTTTTCCCCTTCCAGAATGAATCAGTTATACGATGACGGATACGTGCGCATCCACTGCCATGTGCCCTCGGCGGGGAACTTGGATATCGATGTCTATGACTTCGGCATGACCCGCGTCAGGAAAATTGCAGACCGGATGGAGGTCAATGTTCAGGATATCGAGGTGACATGGAACGGGAAAAACGGAATGAACCAGGTCGTCGCGAACGGGGTTTATTTTATTCGCCTTACCTTTCATGACGGAACACAGGACCACGTTGCATGGTCGAAAATAATCATACTGGATTGATGATATGAAAACCCTTTTAAAAATACTGATGCCGCTGCTTGTTCTGGGAGTTTTAACGGCCGGAGATGAAGCCGGAGGGACAGCCGGGGCCTACCTCAGGATGCCGGGGGATGCGCGCTCCGCAGCGATCGGCAATGCCGCGACGGCCGTTACCGGAGATGCGAACATGGTCAACGGAAACCCCGCCATCCTTCCCTCGCTCACGGAAAGACAATTCTCAAGCTCCTTCCAATTTCTTACCCTGGACCGCTCCTATCAGTCCATCGCCTTTGGCGTGCCCCTGCCGCCCAACGCCGCCATGAACGTTTCCTGGATCCATGCGGGGGTCGACAATATCGCCGGAAGAAATTTTTCCAACGATTACACCTACGAGTATGTCTGGTCCCAGAACGCTTTTGTCATCGGTTTCGGCATCCGGATCGCCGAATGGATCGCGATCGGCGTATCCGGGAAAATACTTTCCGACCAGCTGGCTTACTCTTCCTCAAGCGGTTTTAGCGCCGATATCGGGGTCATCGTTACACCGGTCCGCCATCTGCAGCTCGGATTCGTTGTCAAGGACCTTTCCGGGAAGACGACCTGGGATACCTCGGGAGAGAATTATTCGGATTTTCAGACACGCCGGACCGATTATTTTCCGGGAGTCTATCATATGGGAATATCCTATATGCTGCTTGAGCGATACCTTTTAAGTTTCTCGTACAAGTATTCCGAGGATATCGAACCGACCTGGCATACCGGGGCTGAGGCGCGGATAGGTGACGGCATTTTTATCCGCGCCGGGGTGGACAACGGCATACCGGTATTCGGATTCGGGACCTATTATAAGTTGTGGAACAACATGTCGACCCGCATGGATTATGCATTCGGAACAAGCCGTGTTCATGAAGGTATCAGCCATCTCTTTACCTGGCTGTTCTATTTTTAGGAGATTTTGATGAAAAAGATTTGTATGGCATTTTGTCTGTTCGGATGGATGTTCGCCGGGGAAGGACTGCCCGTGCTGACAATGCCGGAGCTGGCGCAGGAAGGCTATTTGCCGCCGGCGTCCGCAAGCGGGCGTAACGAGATCAGCTTTTCCTATGCCAACTGGTATTATCAGACCAATTATTCCACGATCACCGCCGTTTATGATTCCTGGATCTTCGGGTTTAAAGGGCTCATCTCGGGAAATATTGAGATCCGGGGGGAAGTGCCGGACGATCAGCCGGTCGGAACGACCGCCTATTACAATACGGCGCTCTATGCGGGGAAGAAATGGGATATCGACGATCACTGGCGAATCAAAGCGTCGGCAGCGCTGTTGACGGAACGCCTGTTCTATGCTTCATCCTGGGGCGCCTCCCTGGATGCGGAAGCCGCCTTTGCCTTCAATGCAAACTACCGCGTACTGCTGGGCTTTGAGAATGTCGGGGTCATGACTCCGCTGAACACCGTTCCCACCAGGCTGCCCGGCAGATATTACGCCGGAGGCGAGGTCCTGTTTGATTCGTTCGGTCTTTCGCTTATCGGCGGGGTCACCGGCGGCATGGACCCGTTTATCCGGTGGGGCGTCCGCTATACCCATCCCGTTTTTGACCTGACGTACAGTTACGACAATATCCAGCGGATCCACCATGCCGGCGCGGACATCAAGTGGAATCAGTTCCGCATCGGTTACGGGCAGTATTTTCACACGGGTGGGCTCGGGTACCCTATGATGTTTACGGTGGGCATAATGTTTTAAACAGGAAATTCTCCATGAAGGCAGGCAGGTTAGCAGGATATATGATCTTACTTGGCGCATTTCTGATCTCGTGCGAGGGATTGATGCGCGAAGCGGAAGCGCCGCGGCGTCCGTCGGAAGACCACTTTATTCCTCCGACCAGTCCGGGGATCGTTTTTATGAATCTTGAGAATGCCTTTACCTACCGCGAACATGAAATTTACAGCCGCTGTTTTTCCGATTCCATAACGTCCGGGAAAACCTACCGCTTTGATCCGGCGCCGGTGAAAGCGGTCGTCTTTCCCTCCGGCTGGGATATCCGGAACGAGGAAATGTATTTTCAGGAGCTGCTTGCCGCCTGCCCCGCAGACTCGCTGCTGTTGCTGAGCATCGGCAACGATGATGTTCCCGACAGCGACGAAGGCGATTCCATCAGTTATCAGATCAACTACCATATCATCGCCCATCACACGCGCCAGGGGATCGACCGCGTGTTTCAGGGCAGAAGCTATATCAAGCTTGTAAGGAACAACCGGAATTACTGGGTGATCTACTTCTGGCAGGATATCCCGGTGTCAACGGATGCGACCTGGTCGGACCTGAAAGCCTATTTTTAAAGAAAGGATTTACCCTCGTGAACAGACCTGACACAATACTGAAAAAATTCATTGTTCCGATCTCACTGGCCTTAGTGCTGGGCGGTTGCGCCAAAACGGATTTCTCCCATCTGGATCAGGTGGTGGAAACAGCGATCGAAGAGCGCATTTTTCCGGGCGCCGTCGTCCTGGTCGGTACGGCCGATGAGATCCTCTATGAAAAGGCATACGGCCGTTATACCTATGCGGCCGATGCGCCCGCGGTGACCCCGGAGTCCCTTTTTGACATGGCCTCGCTGACGAAGGTCTTTGCAACCTCCATGGCGGTAATGAAATGCATCGATTCCGGACTGGTCGATCCCGAGCTGCCGGTCGTTCACTATCTTCCCGAATTCGACAATCACGGAAAAGACAAGATACTCGTTAAGCATTTGCTGATGCATAACAGCGGATTGCCGGCGTATGCCCGGGCCGGCGCATCTTCCGCAGAGACCCTTGACAGGATCATGAACATAGAAATGGCCCGGGAACTGGGCGACTACACCTACAGCTGCCTGAATTTCATCACGCTGATGCGCGTTGTGGAATCCGCAAGCGGAAAAAAGATGTGGGAATTTTATAAGGAAACCTTCACGGATCCCATGGGCCTGCATCACACCCTGTTCGCACCTCCCGAAGCGATCAGGGAACGCTGTCTGCCGACGATCGGCGACAGCAGCGGCACGGAGATCAGGCTGCAGGGAAAAGTGCATGATCCCCTGGCGCTTTCCCTTGAGGGATATTCGGGGAATGCCGGATTGTTCTCAACCGCTTCGGACCTGGCCGCCTTCTGCCGGCTGATGCTCAACGACGGTGTCTATCAAAACAGGACCTACGTGAAACCTGAGACCCTGCTTCCCTTTAAAACGCTGCAGTCGGGCAGCCGAGCCTACGGATGGGGACTGAACAATTTTCGCAGTTCGGCGGGCAGCAAAATGGCGGAAACAGCGATCGGACATACCGGCTACACGGGCACCTGTGCCTGGATAGATCTTGAAAAAGGGGTTTTTGTGATCTTTCTGACGAACCGGGTATTCCCGCTTGATCAGAAATCCGTCACCCCGGTGCGGCGCGACGTGAACGATGCGGCCATGCAGGCCGTGTTTGGGATCTAGACAGACTGATCCTTACTATGTGTTCGAAATGCAGGAGAGGAACATGAACATTAAAAGATTTGTGATCGGAGCGATCGTGCTGCCGGTCTTTTTTCTCAACGCGGCGGCGTATAGCGAAGAGCTTTTCCGCGGTGAAGCCTTTATCGAAGGAGCCGAACGGTCTGAACCGCGGCTGATCCAGACGAACACGGTTGAAACAAAGAACGACAGCCTGATATTGACGCATTACTTTCATTATCCCAACGGCTTTTTATATGCGATGGACAGGGTTGTTCTGGTGAACAATAAGCCCATGAAGAACCGCTTGGATTTTTTCGAGATCGATGAAAGCTCGATCATGGAATGCAAAGGGGATAAGGTCCAATTGACCTATCGGCATCACGATAATGTGAAGACAACGTTACGGGAGCCCCAGGAGCCCCTGATCTGCGCCCCGTTGCAGCAGAGAATGATCGAGGAATACTACGATGAATTGCTGCGCGGCGACGAGATCCATTTTTACATCTTTGCTTCCGAGATCCTTCGTTTGGTTGACATGAAGGTCAAACGCGTCGAGGATTCGGAATACGGCAGACCCGGGGTCATGGTCCTGGAAATGCGGCCGAAGAGCGTGTTGATCAAATGGCTTGTCGGGAAGACCTATTACCTCGTCGATCTGAAAACCCGGAGATTACTGGAATTGCACGGGTTTTCCACGATGCGTCAGCGCGTGGATGAAAAATGGGAATATGTCAATATGGATTTCTACTATTCTTATAAATGAATTTAATTTTTTTGAATATTTACCGCTCCGGTAAAAGCTTATCTTCTTTTTCCGCCTAACTGGAATTTGCGAAGCCGGACGGAAAGCGGCGTTACTTCAACAACCTCATCCTCCGCAATGAACTCGATCGCCTGATCAAGAGTCAGGATCCGGGGGGCATGCAGGGTGATGGTCGCATCGGCGGAAGAAGCCCGCATATTGGTCAGTTTCTTTTCTCTGACGATATTCACCGGCAGGTCCTGAGGCAGATTGCGTTCTCCGACGATCATGCCCTCGTACACCTTGTCTCCGACCGACACGATCAGATCGCCGCGGTCCTCCATGGCAAAACTGGCATAGGCGGTCACGCGTCCGGGGCGGTCTGCCACGATCGCTCCGGTGTTGCGCTGCGGAATATCGCCGAACCAGGGTTCATATCCGTGAAAAATACTGTTGATGATGCCCCGGCCTTTGGTGTCGGTGAGGAACTGGCTTCGGAAACCGATCAACCCGCGGGAAGGAATGCGGAATTCGAGATGGGAATACCCCATGCCGTTATTGACCATGCTTTGGATCCTGCCCTTGCGTTTGGAGAGCTTTTCCGTCACCACGCCGATGAACTCCTCGGGAATGTCGACGAAAACATGTTCGACCGGCTCGTGCACCTTGCCGTTGATCTCGCGCGTTATGACATGCGGTTTCGAGACAAGAAGCTCAAAGCCTTCCCTGCGCATCGTCTCGATCAGGATCGCCATTTGCAGCTCGCCGCGTCCGCAGACCTCGAAGGCATCGGCGCGTTCGGTGGGGAGGACGTTGACGGATACGTTGCTCAACACCTCTTTTTCCAGCCGTTCGCGGATATTCCGGGATGTCAGGTACTTTCCTTCGGTTCCCGCAAAGGGACCGTTGTTGACGTAAAATATCATCGAGATGGTCGGTTCGTCGACCTTGATCCTGGGCAAAGGTCTCGGATTCTCGTTCTCGGAGATCGAATCGCCGATATGAATATCGCTGACGCCGGCAAAAGCAATGATGTCTCCCGCATAAACCTTGTCCACCGGGATCCTGCCCAGTCCCTGGAAGGTATAGACGACGGAAAATTTTATATTGGTGTCGATCCGGTTTTCCCGGCAATGCGCGTAGGGCTTGTTCATCTCCAGAACGCCGTTCAGCAGACGGCCGATCGCGATCTGTCCGACATAATTGTCGTAACCGAGATTGGTGATCAGAAACGAGACAGGAGCATCGTCATCGGCGTCGGGTCCGGGGATGAAATCGAGGATGGTCTCGAAAAGGGGGGTCAGGTCCGTGGACGCATCTCCGAATTTGCGATGCGCGACGCCGGCTTTCGCATTGGTATAGAGAATGGGAAAATTCAATTGCTCGTCGTTCGCCCCGAGGTCAATGAAAAGGTCGTACACCGCATTGGTCACGTCATCGATCCTGCGGTCCTTGCGGTCGATCTTATTAATGACGAGGATAACCGGAAGCGAGCGCTCCAGCGATTTTTTCAGGACAAAACGGGTTTGCGGCAGCGGTCCCTCGGAGGCGTCAACGAGAAGCAGGACGCCGTCGATCATGTTCAGACTGCGTTCGACCTCGCCGCCGAAGTCCGCATGTCCCGGGGTGTCAACGATATTGATCTTGGTATCATGGTAATGGATCGCGGTGTTCTTGGCCGAGATCGTGATGCCCCGTTCGCGCTCCAGATCCATGGTATCCATGATACGAGTGCCCATATCCTGATTCATGCGGAAGGTTCCGCTCTGCCGGAGCATACCGTCGATCAGTGTGGTTTTCCCATGGTCCACATGGGCAATGATCGCAATATTCCGTATCGTATTCTTTTTCACGTTCGTCCTTTCAGATATCGGCGGAATATAGAGGGTTTATTCTTAAAGTGTGAGAAAATAATTATTAATTATAAGCTTGGGATCAGCGGGCGCCGGGGTGCGGTCAGGGGTCCGGCAAATTATATGATCCGCAGACGGTAGCGATCCTTTCCCCCCGGCGAAAGGTCTTATGATGTCTGAAAAAATGAAAAAAGGAGGGACCCACAGGGATCCTGCCGTTATAGAGCTAATTCGGTGAGAGCGGGTGAAGGGAATCGAACCCTCGTATTTAGCTTGGGAAGCTAATGTTCTGCCATTGAACTACACCCGCCGGAAATATCAATGATACCGTTTTTTTACAAATTTTCGGATCTTGTCGTACGCCTGCTCAAGCAAGGCTTCGTTCGGCAGAAAAACGATCCGAAGATGCTGTGTCCCCGGTTTCTGCCCGAATCCGCTGCCATGAACGGTCACGACACCCGTTTCGCGGATCAGGTCCTTGACGAAATCCTCGTCCCTGTCGGGAATGTTGAGGGTGGGGAAGGCATAGAATGCGCCCCGCGGAACCTTGCAGTCGAATTCTTCCATGTCATTCAGCATGGATACCGTAATATCGCGGCGAAGAGTCAGCGCATCCAGCATGCTCCGGATATGGTCCTGGGGGCCTTCGAGGGCGGCTTTGACCGCATACTGGACCGGATGGTTCGCGCTTAAGCGCGCGCGGGCCATTTTGTTGACCCCTTCGATATATTCCTTCATCAATTCCTCCGGTCCGCTGAAAATAGCCCAGCCGATCCGGAAACCGGGAACGATGTAGGATTTGGACAAGCCGTTAAAGGTCACGACGGGGATATCATCGCAAAGGCTGGCCATGGAAGTGTAGCTGACATTGTCAAACAACAATTTATCATAGATCTCGTCACTGAAAACAACCAGATCGTATTTACGCGCCAATTCGATGATCTCAAGCAGCGTTTCTTTGGGGTAGACGGCGCCGGTGGGGTTGTTCGGATTGATGACTACGATCGCGCGGGTCTTTGCGTTGATGCGGCTTTCGATATCGGCGACATCGAGGTTCCAGTTGTCGTCCTCATTCAGGAAATAGGGATTGACCTCGGCGTTGATCTTGGCAAGAATGGATGCATAGAGGGGGTACCCGGGCTGAGGAAGCAAGACGTTCTCACCGGGTTCGAGCAAGCCGGTCAGACATAATTCGATGCCCTCGCTGGCGCCGTTCGTGATAATGATATCCCGGATGTCCCTGATGCCGTTACGTTCCGCCTGCCGGCGGACGGCCGTGCGCGCTTCCTCCGTTCCGGGAGAGGGGGAGTAGCCGTTGTGATTGTCAAGCATGGCCTTGTACACTGCATCGATCATGTGCCGCGGGGGCTGAAAATCAAAAATATTTGGATCGCCGATGTTCAGGAAGAACATTTCCATGCCGGTCGCTTTGACCTTATTGGCAAGGCCGACGACCTCGCGGATCGCATAGCGGATATTTTCAACACGGGAAGCAGGGATGATCTTATGCATGTCTGTCCTCAAAATTTAAGGCTAAATTTAATGAAACAAATCACCCGATGTCAAGGTAAATGCAAAATAGCTTTCGGGGAGATCACGAAACAGGGAATCGAATGAAAAACAAGGAAAATAAAAAAACCCTGCCGACGGGACAGGGCTGTGAGCGAGAGACGAGATTTGAACTCGCGACAACCACGTTGGCAACGTGGGGCTCTACCACTGAGCTACTCTCGCATGATAAAAAGCCAAAAATAATAAAGCGAAAAAACCTGATATGCAATAAAAAAATGTGTTAAATGGTTGTTTTTTTATCTAATATATCTCGATAAATGAAAGGATTCTCATGAAGCGGATTTTCATAATAGTTTGTCTGCTGCTGGCAGGTCTGCTGAACGGTCAGGACAATGCCGTGGTGAGGGTGCGGAATATCCCCGATATCCAGGTCGATCCGGGCAGTACACATGAACTGGCGCTGACCTTTGTGATCTCGGACGGGTGGCACATTAACAGCGCCGGCCCCGTCGACGACTATTCGATCCCGACGAAGATCAGCCTGTCGGCGGCTGAGGGGATCCGTATTTCGGGCATACGCTATCCAGGAGGTGAGATCAAGTCCCTTTCCTGGGGCGGAGACCTGTCCCTGTACGAAGGAGAGATCACAATACCCGTCGTAATATCCGTCGACCCGTCCCTTTCCGAAGGAGAGAGAAGACTTGATTTCAAGCTTTCGTATCAGGCATGCAACGATATCACCTGCCTGCCGCCCAGGACCCTGTCGTTTTCCGCCCGGCTCGTAGTTCTCCCGGAAAGCGGGGTTGAGCAGGCGGCGCCGGAAGTCCCTTCAGATAAGATTTCTCAGACAGAACAGGAAACGGAGCCGGCCCCCGGCCTTGTTGAAAATGAAAAGCAGGCAGCGACGCCCTTTCAGAATAAAAGCATGCTTCTGATCCTTCTGATCGTCTTTGTGATGGGGCTGGCCCTGAATCTGACTCCCTGCGTGTATCCGCTGATCCCGATAACCATGAGCTATTTCATTGCGCAAAAGGACACCCGGTCCCCGGTTCTGCTTTCGGTCATGTATGTGCTGGGGCTGGCGGTCACCTACTCGATCATCGGTACGCTCGCGGCATTTGGCGGGAGTATGATGGGCGCGCTTCTGGCGCACCCCGCAACCCTGATCTTTTTTTCCGTCCTGATGCTCGCCTTGTCCCTGAGCATGTTCGGACTGTATGAATTCCGTCTGCCGAACGCCCTGACCCAAGCGGGAGGAGGCAGCCGGAGCGGGGCTGCCGGCGCGCTGATCATGGGTTTGACCATGGGCATTGTGGCCGCTCCCTGCGTCGGACCTTTTATCGTGAGCCTGCTGGGTTTTGTAGCGCAGCGGGGAAGCGTTTTTATCGGATTTCTTACCTTCTTCGTGCTCGCGCTCGGACTGGGAGTTCCCTACCTTTTCCTGGGGATCTTTTCAACGAAAATTTCAAGTTTGCCCCGTTCCGGCGAATGGCTGAACGGGATCCGCATCTTTTTCGGACTTGCCCTGATCGGAATGGCGATCTATTTCATTCTTCCCCTTTTACCCGTTCCGGTAAAAGGCCTGATCCTGCCCGTCTTTATGATCGCCGCCGCCGTATACTACGGGGTCGTTGACAGAGCGGGGATCTCGATCCCGTGGTTTTCAAGACTGAAGGTCGTTTTGTCGATGATCGTTCTTGCCGCGGGAATTCTGATGCTGAAGCCCGTATCCGTGAACAGCGAAGCCCTGAACTGGGAAACCTACTCTCCCGAAAAGATCACGG
>CALMFL010000233.1 GCA_937862595.1 uncultured Fidelibacterota bacterium | reverse complement strand
ATCAGTGACATGGCAACGCGTGTCGGATGGCCGGCGGAATATGTCGCCGAGGACGAGATCCTGCTTTCGCAAAAGCTGCTTGCGGCGTCCGGATATTTTGTTGAACCGGCCTCCGCCACAAGCCTGTATGCGATCAAAAAACTCCGCGAGTCCGGCAGGATCGGAGCGGATGCCGCCGTTGTGATGATGCTGACGGGTTCCGGACTGAAGGACACGGGCGCCCTGCGTCATCATCCGGCGGATGTCCGGGAATTGGATCTGGATGCCGTTGAATCCTATTTATCGAAAGCCCCGTTTAAAAATGAAACATAACATTCCCATCGATCGCTGGGATCGCGCATCGGCGTTCCGGCACTTCATCCGCTACAGCGACCCCTATTTCGGGGTCTGCACGGAACTGGACTTCACGGCCGCCTATGCCCGGGCTAAGGACTTGAAGGTTTCATTTTTTCTCTATTATTTTTATCTCTCCCTGGCCGCAGCGAACGGCATTCCCGAATTCCGCATCCGCCTTGAAAAGGACACGCCCGTGATCTATGACAGGGTCCACGGCTCTCCCACCCTTCTCCGGAACGACGGCGGACTGGGATTCGCCATGCTGGAATACCGGGACAGTTTCGGGGACTTCCTGAAAGACGCCGGGCCGGAGATGGCGCGCGTCAAGGCGCAAACCGGTCTTGACGCCTCCAAAGACTGTCCGGACACGATCTATTATTCCATCCTCCCCTGGATCCGCTTCACCTCCGTCAGCCACCCGCTGGACCTTCCGCGCAGCGAGGGCGTGCCCATTCTGAGCTTCGGGAAACTTTGCGAAGAACACGGCCGCCGCGTCATGCCCGTCGGCGTTCACGCCCATCACGCCCTGATGGACGGTATGCACATCGGGCGTTTCCTGGAAGATTTTCAGGCACGGCTGAACGCCTCCTCCGTCTGATCATCTTCTGAATTTTTCACCCCTTCCAGTCAAATCTTTTTTCCCGGCGGGGCCTCACACCTTCATTTATTTTAAATGATATCGGACCCTTAATAAGCGGTTATTCTCAGAGGAAGCCTGTAAGCGCGGGCGCGGAAAAATAACTGACCGGCCGGTAAAATATCTTCTTGACAATGGGAACTTTCGAACTTACCTTCCGTTCAGTAAGTCGAATTTGAGGAAACACATGACAGAGACAACGCACAACAAGATTCTGGAGGTCGCCGCGAGGATCTTCTCGGAGAAGGGCTACAACGGGACATCCATGCGGGAGATCGCGGAAGCCCTGAATATCACGAAACCGGCGCTCTACTACCATTTCCCGGGCAAAGAAGAGATCTTTTCCGCGTGCATTACGCACTCCATTGACACCCTCGTCATCGGCCTGGAAAATCTCGCTAAAAGCGATGGTCCGATTTGGGACAAATTGAAATTGCTGATTCGCGGGATGTGCAATTTTTCCAGCGACAGCCCCCAGATCTTCGCGCTTTTCAAGCAGGTCGTGTCGCAAAGCTTTGACAAGGAACTGGACATGAAAATGCTGCACGTCTATTTCAAGCGACAGCAGGAGGCCGTCCGGACCATCATCGAAGGCGGCATTCGGGAGGGCCAGCTGCGCGACGACATTCCGGTCAACCTGATGACCTCCGCGATCAGCGGCATGATCCACCACACCACCGGACCCAAGATGCGCCATATGGCGGATATTACTTTCACAAATGAAGAACAGGTCGATTACCTGATGAAACTCTTACAGGGAGGTTTCGCAAAAAAATGAAAAAGATCCTTATCCTTATGACCTTGCTCGCGGCGGGACTTTTCGCCCGCGACATCACGCTTGCCGAGGCGGAAAAACTTGCGCTTGAGCATAACCTTCAGATCAAGCTGTCGGAAGCGTCCCTCAGCAAAGCCAAAGCATCCGGCAGAGAAAGCCTGGCGAATTTTTTCCCGACGATCTCGTCCTTTTACCAGTTAACCGATAATCTCGAGCTCTCCGTCATGGTCGTGGATTTCGACGGCGACGGCCCAACCCCGCCGACCGAACTGCGCATGGGCAAACAGTTCAATTCGACCGCAGGCGTTCAGCTGTCCTATCCGGTCTTCACCGGCGGCGCGATCATCAGCGGACAGCTTATGGCCGCAGCGGCGGTGGACCTTTCCAAACTCAGTCTGCAGGACCAGGTGAACACCGTCATCCATACCATCCGCGTGCTGTACTATCAGTCCCAGATGCTGGAATCCATGATCGATGCAACGGAAAGAGGACTGAATTCCGCCCGCGAAAATTACGAACTGGCGCTGACCCGGGAATCCGTCGGCAAGGCGACGCGGCTTGACGTCCTGCAGGCAAAAGTCCGCTACGAATCCTACAAGCCGCAGCTGATCTCGCTGCAGAACCAGAAAGTCAGCGCTTTGACCGCCCTGAAAACCTACATCAACGACCCCGGCCTTGAGGCCGTTTCCGTGGTCGGAGAACTTGAGCAGATCGCCAATCCCTACGACGGCATCGACCCCGAGGTGCTTCTGAACATCAGCAAAGCGGAGCGCCCGGAACTGCAAATGGCCGAAACCCAGAAAAAGATGGCCGCCTACCAGCGCAACCTGGCCTGGAGCGGCATCCTGCCGAAAGTGCAGCTCGGGTCCACCGTGCAGTGGCAGGCAAATGCCGACGCCCTGGACGAACTGAACCATTTGCGCAGTTCCAATGTTTCGCTCAGCGTTTCCCTTCCCCTCTTCAACGGCGGAAAGAAAGCCGCCGGGATCCAGAAAGCCGCGATCGGCTTGCGGGAGGCGGACTACCAGTTCGAACAGATCGAAGACTATATCTTCACGGATGTGGACGGCGCCTACCGCAAGGTCAACGAAGCCTATTCGAACATCCTTGCCACCGCGGACGTGGTGACCCAGGCCGAGGAAGCGCTTCGGCTCTCAAAATTATTGTATGAGAGCGGCTCGGCGACCCAGCTTGAACTGATGACCGCGGAAAGCGGATACATCGGAGCCCGCTCAAATCATATCGCATCGGTCTTTCAATACAACATTGCGGTTGAAAGCCTTAAAAAATCACTGAACGATCTACTTACCAAGTAATGGAGACGACCATGAAGACCTTCCCGTTAAAATCAGTTACGCTTTCCCTTGTTCTCGCCCTTATTCTGGTGTCCTGCGGGGCGCCGGGCGCAAAAAAGGCGGATAAGGACATAAACTATCACGACGTGCTTTCCGGGATCCGCGCCCTGACCGAGGACCTTCCCGCGGACGTCAGCAAGACCGAAGCCCGCCGTTATCTCGCCGGCGTTCAGAAGCTCCTTATCCCGGTCAGCGAGACTGCGGACAATAACGACCTGACGATCGTGCCCGTGAACGTCCGCACCGTCGAGGCGGAATACATTGCACAAAAAGTACAGTATCTCGGCAATGTCGGCGGGAACCCCAGCGTGGTCATTTATCCCAAGCTGACCGACATCATGACGGACGTCTCCGTGGAGAACGGGGATTACGTTCGGAAAGGCGAGGTTCTCGCCCGCATCAGCGATGCCACGGTACGCACGGCAAAAGCCCAGGCGGAAGCGGCCTGGTTCAGCGCCAAAAGCCAGGCGGCCAATGTTGAGGTCGAGTACGAGCGGATGAAACAGCTCTTTGACGCGAACGCGATCAGCCGCAGTCAGTGGGATCAGATCCTGACCCAGCGCGATATGGCGAAGGCGGGGCTTTCCCAGGCAAAAGCGGCGCTGGATATGGCGGAAACGCAGCTGGCATACGCAGCGATCACCGCGCCGATCAGCGGGTACATCTCCAACCTGGCCTATGAGCCCGGCGACATGTCCACCCCGCAAAAGCCCTTTGCGACCGTGCATCAGATCAAGACGGTCAAAACCGCGATCCATGTGACCGAGGATGACCTGGGATATATTGTCCCGGGCCAGCGCGCCGAGATCCGGGTCAGCACCTATCCCGACGAACTCTTCGCCGGCCGCGTTGAGAACGTTTCGCCCGTCATTGACCCCATGACCCGGACCGCCCGGGTTGAGATCGTCGCTTCAAACGAAAACATGAAATTGAAACCCGGCATGTTCGCCCGGGTCGACATTATCACGCAGGAGCGCCAAAACGCCCTGACCGTGGACAAAGCCGCGACCAGCAAACGAACCGTTCTCAAGCGCTTTGGCGAGAACCTGCGTGACGACCGGGTCGTGGAAACCTACTCCTGCTTTATTGTCCGCGACGGCGTCGCCCTGGAAGTTCCGATCGAGATCGGGATCCAGTCAAAGACCAAGTATGAAGTGACACAGGGCTTGTCGGCCGGCGACCGGGTCGTGATCATGGGCCAGAACAACCTGAGCGATTCCACGCTTGTCACCCTTGTTGAATAATTCCCGATAAAGGTTTATCTTATGAAACTATCTTCCCTGAGCATTAAACGTCCCGTCACCTTCTTCATGGTCTTTCTGATCGCCATCGGGTTCGGCATTTTCGGGTTTACGAACCTGAAACTGGACCTGTACCCCAGTCTGGAATTTCCGGTCGCGATCGTGATCACCAACTACGAAGGCGTCGGTCCCGAAGACATTGAGAACACCCTGACCCGCACCCTGGAGAGCGCCATCAGCACCGTGGAAGGCATCAAGCATGTCAACTCCACCTCCAGCAAGGGACTGTCCCTGATCCAGGTGGAATTCAACTGGGGCACGGACATGGACCAGGCGGAAACGAATATCCGGCGGCAAATAGACTTTGTGCGCGGATTCCTTCCCACCGAGGCTTCCGACCCCATTACGGTCGTCTTCGATCCTTCCATGATGCCCGTGATGCGGCTGATGGTCGCTTCGGACGAGCTCGGAAGCGCCGAGCTGCGCCAGGTGGTCGAAGAGCAGATCCAGCCGCGGCTGGAACGCATTGAAGGCGTTGCTTCGGCAACCGTCAGCGGCGGACTTGAACGCGAGATCCAGGTCAATATCAACCCCTATGAGCTTGCGGCAAACAACATTTCCATCCTGGAAGTGACCAGCCTGCTGGGCTACGCGAACCTGCCGATCCCGGGCGGCCTGATCGAAGAAGGCGAACTGGAATTTTCCGTCGTGACCAATTCGGAATTCCGCACAATTGACGATATCAAAAACACCATCGTCGGCTATTCGTCCCTCGGCGAACCCATTTTCCTTAAAAATGTGGCGCGCGTCGTGGACGGCTACAAGGATGTCACCGCGATCGTGCGCGACCGGGGGGTCAACACAGTCAACATCCGCATTCAGAAGCAATCCGACGCCAACACCGTCCAGGTCTGCAATGCGGCCAGCGAAGCCCTTGCCGACCTGGAAAGATCCACGGGAAAAGGGATCAAGCTGTTCGTGAATTTTGATCAGTCCGAATTCATCGAGGAATCGGCCAACAACCTGGCGGTCACCGCCATCCTGGCCTTTCTGCTGACCGGCCTGGTGCTCTTCCTCTTCCTCCGTCATTTCAGTTCCGCGCTGACCGCGGCGATCTCGGTGCCCGTATCCATCGTCGTGACCTTCTTCGTCATGAACCTTCTGGGCGTCACGCTGAACATTATTTCCATGGCGGGCCTTGCGATCGCGATCGGCATGCTCGTGGACAACTCCGTCGTCGTGCTGGAAAATATTTTCCGCCGCAACCGGGACATGAACGAACCCATCTGCGAAGCGGCGGACAAGGGCGCCTCGGAGGTCGGGACCGCCGTGATGGCTTCCACCCTGACCACGCTCTCTATTTTTATTCCCATGCTCTTTGTCGGCGGCGTGGCGGGAGAAATGATCAAGGACCTTGCGCTGACCATTATCGTATCGCTCACCGTATCCCTGTTCGTATCCCTGACGCTCGTCCCCCTGCTTTCCTCCAAACTGCTGTCCAAAAAACAGCAGGAGCACAAAACGCGCCTGATGCGCGGATTTGATTCCGGAATGGGGCGTTTCTTCGAAGGGCTCGGAAGCGGATACCGCAAAACCCTTTCCTGGGCGCTACGTCATAAAAAGACCGTGACAACGGGCATTATCGCACTGTTCGTTGCCGGCATCATCCTGCTGGGACAGGTCGGGTTCGAGTTCATGCCCAAAACCGACGACAACGAGATCGATTTCAATGTCGAACTGCCCGTCGGAACGGCGCTGCCGACCACCGACATGTATTTCAAGCAGATCGAAGCGCTGATCATAACCTCGGTGCCCGAACTGGAAAACGTCAATGTGAATTTCGGGAGCCGCAGCGGCTTTGCCTCGATCTTCGGGGGAACATCCAACAGCGGCAGCGTGTCCGTATCCCTCATCGACAAGACCGAGCGAACCCGGAGCAAATTCCAGATCCAGGACGAGCTGCGCAAAAAAATGAACGCCATTCCCGGCATCAAGGCCACCTTCTCCAGCGGGAATTTCATGAGCGGCGGCGGCGGCTCCGACATGACCATCGAAATTTACGGTTTCGATTTTGATCAGGCGCAGTCGGTAGCCCTCTCCCTGAAGGAAAAAATGGAAAAGATCGACGGCCTGGTGGATATCGACCTTTCCTTTTCCGACCCCCAGCCGGAATACAGCATTGAGATCGACCGGGAAAAAGCCGGAAGCATGGGCCTGAATATCGCCCAGCTTGCCCAGATCGTCGAAACGGCGGTGAAAGGCAGGATCGCCTCGGTGTACCGCGAAGACGGAGAGGAATACAATGTCTATGTTCAGCTGGACCGGCAGTACCGCGAGTCCGAGCAGGACCTGAAAAACATTTTTATTAAAACGCCCCAGGGAAATCAGATCCCCCTGAGCGCCATTGCGACCATCACGGAAACCGAAGCGCCCGTCACGATCCTGCGCAAGGACCAGAGCCGCTACGTTACCATCAATGCGAACGTGAGCGGACGTGACCTGGGCTCCGCCACCCAGCTGGTGGAAGCCGAGATCAAAACCCTGGCCATGCCGGCGGATTTCCGCATCGAGATCAGCGGTACGGCGGAGGACCTCCGGGAAACCTCCAGCTCCTTCCTGCTCGCGATCCTGGTCGCGATCCTGCTGGTTTACATGGTCATGGCCTCGCAGTTCGAATCGCTTCTGGATCCTTTCATCATTCTCTTTACCATCCCCCTTGCCCTGATCGGCGTGGCGGTCATGCTCTTCCTGACCAAGACCACGCTGAACATGACCTCCCTGATCGGCCTGGTCGTTCTGGTGGGTATCGTGGTCAATAACGGGATCGTGCTGATCGATTACATCAACCGCCTGATCCGGGAAGGCAAAAAGCATGTGACCGACGCCATTCTCGAAGGCAGCCAGACCCGCCTGCGTCCCATTCTGATGACTGCCCTGACCACGATCCTTTCCATGATCCCGCTGGCGCTCGAACTGGGCTCCGGCGCCGAACTCTGGGGGCCGATGGCGCGGGCCATTATCGGCGGATTGTTCGCTTCAACCTTCCTGACCCTGTATTTTATTCCCATTGTGTTCGACCTCTTCCAGCACAAAAGAATGGAACATAAATTTGTCGAATCGTGTTCAGAACAAGGACCGTCTAAATAACCCATACCTTAGGGGGGCGGGATCACACGCCCGCCCCCTTATATAAAAATGAAAGAGCGCCTATGGACAGAACCCGGAAAAATATTTCCATAAAGACCTTTGAGTACGGCTATGATATCTACCGGGAAAGCGTTCCTTTCCGGAACAAGGTCCTGCTGGAGCCTCATGACCGTCCCGAATCGTGCTCGGATTTCGACTTTCCCGAAATCGACATTTATATCGGCGCATTCCTGGGGGAACACCTGATCGGCACGGTCATCCTGACACCCCGGGAGAACGGAACGGTCCAGATGCGGCAGCTCGCCGTCGAAGAAAATTACCGTTCGCAGGGCATCGGCCGCGACCTTGTCCTCTTCTCCGAAAACCTGGCCCGTGAACGCGGCTTTTCGATCATGGTCCTGCATGCGCGCGAATCGGCGGTCGCTTTTTATCTGCGGCTCGGCTACGAGCGTTTCGGGGACCGTTTCCTTGAGATCGATCTCCCCCACTGGGAAATGAAAAAAGCCCTCTAAACCTCGTTCCCAGTCGCTTTTCATGTTTTTTAAGCCGTATTTTTCTCTTTGATTATTCATTTGTTCCTTTTTCAAATCGGCATTATAATTACCTAATGAAAATTTTATTCATTGTCCTTGCGATCCTGCTGTGCGGGACGCAGTTCCTTCCTGCCGCAGAAACACGGGAATACTCCGCTGTAAGAACAAATCTTCCGCCTCAGGTCGACGGCCGGCTGGATGATGCCTGCTGGGAATCGGCGCTATTCAGCGGCGAATTCAGGATGCATCAGCCTTACGACGACCGCGCCGCACGTTTCGATACGCGTTTTGCCATCGTATATGATAACAGCAACCTCTATATTGCGGTCTTCGCCGAGGACCCCGAGCCCGGTCTGATCTTCCGTCAGGTCACCCGCCGTGACAATATTTCAAGCGAATTCGTTGCGCTCGCTTTCGACAGCTATCATGACCGCAGCACCGCCTATTGCTTTCTGGTCACCGCCAGCGGCGTACTGGGGGACCTGTTCATCTCTCAGGACGGGGAGGTGGATGATGCCAGCTGGAATGCCGTCTGGTGGGCGAAAACCGACGTCAATGAGCGCGGCTGGACCGCGGAATTCCGCATTCCCTTGTCACAGCTTCGTTTTGTGGATGCCCCGGAGCAGGTCTGGGGGTTCAATGTCATGCGCAACGTTCACCGGAACGATGAAGAAAGTTTCTGGGATGATATCCTGAAGGATGAATCGGGGTTCGTGCATCAATTCGGCGTGCTCCGCGGCCTGAAGGATATTAAAGCCCGAAAGACCCTTGAAGTTCTCCCCTATGCCGTCGCCCATCTGGATACCTACGAGGCCGAGAGCGGGAATCCCTTCCGGGACGGATCGGACCTGAAAGCCAACGCGGGGCTGGACGGGAAGATCGGGCTGAGCAATAATTTTACCGTGGACTTCACGATCAACCCGGATTTCGGGCAGGTTGAGTCCGATCCTGCGACGGTGAACCTCTCCGCCTTTGAGACATTTTTCGAGGAGCGCCGCCCTTTTTTCATCGAAGGCAACAATATTACCCGTTACACGCTGGACGTCAACGGCGGCGAGCAGCAGTTATTCCATTCGCGGCGCATCGGCCGCACGCCGCACTATCGGCCGGATACGGACGACAGCAGCTACGCCGATATTCCCGGGGCGACCGGCATTATCGCTGCGGCGAAGATCACCGGGCGGACCGATAAGGGCCTGAGCGTCGGGATCATCGAATCCCTAACCCGGAATGAATCGGCGCGTCTCTTTGAGGCCGGGATCGAACGCGACATAAGCGTTGAACCGCTGACGAATTATGCCGTAACGGCCTTGCGTCAGGATCTGAACGGCGGAGAGACCCAGGTCGGGGGGATCCTGACCGCGGTCAACCGGAACCTTACGGACGCACACCTGGATTTTTTGCATGCCGGGGCCTATACCGGCGGACTCGATCTGCGGCATTACGGCAAGGACCGCGTCTGGCAGGCGGATCTGCGCGCCTACGGCTCGTATGTCCATGGATCCGCGGAGGCTCTATCCAATACGCAGTTGTCACCCGGCCATTTGTTCCAGCGGCCGGACGCCCCCTGGGTTCGTTACGACAGCACCCGAACGTCTCTTTGGGGGCACGGCGGCAGTCTGCGTATCGGCAAGTTCAGCGGTTCGTTCCAGGCCGCCGTTAAAACCCAGTGGAGATCGCCCGGGCTGGAACTGAACGATATCGGTTTTATGCAGAACACCGACGAGATCGCCCAAAACATCTGGCTGAGCTACCGCAAGACCTCTCCTTTCTGGATCATGAACAACCTTTACACAAATTTGTCCCATTATTACAGCTGGAATTTCGGCGG
>CALMFL010000232.1 GCA_937862595.1 uncultured Fidelibacterota bacterium | reverse complement strand
ACGGCTTCGATGCTCAGGTGGTCGGGCGATTCCTTGGCCCGGCGTTCCGCCCGGACATCCAGGTCGGCCACCAGAAAGAACTTGCGGTCTGCGTAGGGAAATACGACCGTTCCGATGTCCCGTCCCTCCATCACCACATCGTGGTCGGCGGCAAAGGCGCGCTGCTTTTCCACGAGCAGCCGGCGTACGGCAGGATTCGCGCTGACGGGGGTTACCGCCTTGTTCGCGGCATCCTCACGAATTGCATGGGTAAGGTCTTCTCCGTTCAGGTACACGTTGTCCCCCTGGATGGAGATCTCCATGTCCTGAACCGCTTCAGCCACCTTGTTCTCATCTGTGGGATCTATTCCGGACCGCAGAACTCCGACGGACACGGCGCGGTACATTGCTCCGGTATCGAGGTACACGAAATCGAGTGCTTTCGCAACCTGTTTTGCCGTTGAACTTTTACCTGATCCGGAAGGCCCGTCGATCGCAATAATCATAGACTATAACACACCCTCCGTTCTTTCAAAAAAGCGAGTGAATTTAAGCTTGAAAAAAGTTCAAACAAAGGTTTTTTTATTTGACACGCCAAATTAATTGTTGTATAATTAATCGTCATTTGATATTTATCATAATGAGTGGAACCGTTACTTAGTATCATGACCATATATTTCAAGTTCCCTCCTGTGTAGAAAAATGCCGACACGCCCCAAGTGTCGGCATTTTTCGCTTTCGGTCCGATATTATTCCGGATTTCCACAAATGGGTATTCCCGGTTGTTTTATTGACGATAAAATGTTAATTTGCGCCATGATCAGAAAACCGAACCTTACAATTTTTCTGCTTCTGCTCTTATCCGGGATAAGCGCGCGGGGTGAAGTTTATGCCAATATGAGCGCGGATATCTTTTCTTCCTATGTATTCAGGGGCCTCAGCCCCGCGGGAAGACAGGCCGCCGCCGCGCTTAACGCTTCGGCCTATTTCCCCGCCGCGCACATCAACATTTCCCAGTGGTATGTCAACTCCCTGCTGCAGCCGGCCGATTATCACGAGTCCGGGACCATGTTCAGCTATTATCACTATTTCGGCGAGCGCTTTGTCGCTTCCGGCAATATGACCGCTTACCTCTATCCCGCCGTGCCCGCCATGCCCTTCCTGACCCTGGAATTCGGCCTTGCCTTTTCGGATCTCGTTTCGGTCATCCCCTACTATATTGAAACCTATCTTGACGTCATCCTGAAAAGCTGGTACTGGAAATTCACCGGCGGGTATAATTTCGACCTTTTCCTGCCGGTCAACCTGACCCTCTCGGCGGGAGTGAACCTGCTTTCCTATACCCGGGCGGGCCACGTGATCGACCGGGGGTTTTCGGACCTCAGCGCGCAGCTGAGCACCTACATTTCGCTAAAAAACTGGCGGATTACCCCAAAAATACAGTATATTATTCCGCTGGATCCTTCCGTCAACGGATCGATGCTGCTGCAGGCCGCCGTAAACATCGGCTATTCATTTTAGCTAAAGGACGCAAGCATGAAAAGATCGTTCATCGGGCTCATCGCACTGGGCATGATCATCCTGCTCTTCGGACAGACCGAGTCCTTCGTGGTCATATATGACGACGGCTTCGACGGTGAAATTACCGCGAACGGGGACGTTTTTTCCCAGGATGCCCTGACGGCGGCACATGAGTTCCTGCCTCTGGGCACGCGGGTTGAACTCCTGTACGTTCAAACCGGAAAGCGCATTTCCCTGCTGGTCAACGACCGGATCTATGATGCTCCGGACCTGTTCTGGATATCCCGCTCCGCCGCGGACAGCCTTGGGATCTACTCGATCCATCCGACCTCGGTCCTGTATACCGTCATGGAAGGCGCTTCGGCGGAACCCACGCCGGTCTATACGGAACTTTTCCGTTCGCTGGGTCCCAATCTGGAATTACCCGCGGCCGACCCCCGCAACCCGGTCCTGCTTTCAGAAAGAAAAGATCCGTCAGCCGCAAAACTTTACGGCGTCCAGGTCTATGCCGCGGCCAAGCGCATGGATGCGGTCACGCTTTCCCGCCGGGTCCAGGAAGAATTTGAATACCTGGGCTACGTCGAAAAAACTTCCGCCGACCCGGGCACGCTGTATCGCGTGATCATCGGGGATTTCGACTCCCTGCAGGGCGCGCTGGAATGCTACTGGAAACTGCGCCCGGATATCCCCGAAATATTCTTAGTGGAAAAATAAGACCATGACCGTCATACACCCTCTTCTTGACCCGGAAAAACAGCTTCGGGCACGCAGGTATGAAACGCAAAAACGCCGTCTTTCATTTTATCAGCTCGTGACCGGATTCCTGATCAGCCTGGTGTTCATCCTCTGGATTAGCCGGCCGCTGCTGGACCTTCTGCCCGCTTTACCCGCATTTCGCTTTCTCCTCTTCCTCTGGGCTCTGTCCGTTATCTCTCTGCCGGCGGACCTGATCTTCTCCTTTCTCTCGGGATACCGGACCGAACACGCCTACGGATTTTCCAATCAGAACAAAAAACAGTTCTTCTGGGACGAGTTCAAGGGCTTTGCGGTCAATCTGGTCATCTCCCCTCTGCTTGCGCTGGTGCTCTTCCTGACCTTCCGCTTTTCACCCGGATACTGGTGGTTCTGGGCCGCCTGCGCCATGATCCTGGTTTCAGGGATCTTCGCGACCCTTTACCCGGTGGTGATCCTCCCTCTGTTCAACAAATACACGCCCATTGAAGATCAGGACCTCACGCAGCGTCTCGGCAGTATTCTGAAAAAGGGCGGCTTGAAGATCAAAGGGTTCTATCTTCAGGACATGAGCCGGCAGACGAAAAAAGAAAACGCCTTCCTTGGCGGCCTGGGCAGGACCCGTCGCGTGGTACTCAGCGACAATATCGTGAAGAACATGCGTACGGACGAACTGGAAACGGTCATCGCGCATGAGGTCGGGCATTATAAGCACCGGCACATCGTCAAGAATATTTTAATCGGCGCCCTTTTTCAACTGCTTACCTTCTTTCTGTCGCATCACATCATGCTCCGGATCGATCCGGACTACCTTTCCGGTTTCGACAGCATGCTGGCCGCCTTGCCCGTCTTTTTTCTTTGCTTCGGTTTTCTGAACATGATCATTGTCAGTCCCCTGGCGCACGCGCTTTCACGCTATTTTGAGCGGCAGGCCGACCGCTACGCCCTGGACCGGACTTTGGATCCGGAAGCGTTTCAGCGGGCGATGGCGGGACTTGCGAACCGGAACCTGTCCAACGCCTATCCGACGCCGTTCATCAAATGGATGTACTATTCGCATCCCCCGGTCGGAGACCGCCTGCAGGCGGCCATGGACTGGAAAGCGGATCACCTTCATGAGCATCCGTAAACACAGCCACGAAACCATCAAGAGCTCCCGGCCCGGCGAACTTGCCCTCCTTCACGCCGACCGGCGTCCGGTCTTTGTGATCGCGGACAATATCCGCTCCCTGCACAACGTGGGGTCCCTTTTCCGGACCTCGGAGGCCGCCGGCATCGAAAAGCTCTATCTGGCGGGCATTACGGGAACGCCGCCCCGCAAAGAGATCGCCAAAACCGCGATCGGCGCCGAGAACAACGTTCCCTGGGAACACCATCCCGATATTATTCCCGTCCTGGAGTATTTTAAGTCGCAGCATATTCCGATCATCGCCCTTGAACATACGTCCGCTTCGGTGAATTTCCAGGAGGCGGATTATCATTTTCCCCTCTGCCTTGTCATCGGGAACGAAGTGGAAGGGATCTCGGAAGAAGTGCTGGCCTATGCCGATGCCGCCGTGGAGATCCCCATGTTCGGCATGAAGCAATCCCTGAACGTCGCGGTCGCCTACGGCATTATGGTCTACGAGCTGGTGAGAAGGCTGGCTTAGAGGTTTATGGGTTTATGGGTTGATAGGTTTATGCTTGAAAGTCGATCTCCTGCGCCCCTTCGGGGCTTCGGAGATTAAAATATGTCGATAAAGTTGATGAGTTGATAGGTTGATAAGTTGATGATTGCTCTCTTCCTCTCCTCTTCTCCCCTATTACTCCGAACCCCGAACTCTTCTCCTCTTCCCCTCCTCCTTCTTCCTCTCCCTTAATCTTAATCTCAATCTTAATCTCAGTCTTACCAGACGATCCTTCCCAGCACGGTCTCGCGGGACGCGCCGGTGACGCTCGGGATATTCCCGGGCAATTGCCGAAGGAAGAGGTAGCCGAGGTAGGCGAAGCCGAAAGCTTCCTTGCTGCCGCTGTCGATGCCGGGCAACTCGAATTTTTTTATCTCCGTTCGCCCGAACAGTTCGGAAAGCCGCTCCATGATGAAGGTGTTTTCCGCACCGCCGCCGCTGGCATATAATACGGCGACCGATCCGGGATCGTTCACGCGGGACGTGATCTCCTGATGAACGGACCTCGCGGTGAACTCTGTCAGCGTACGGATTAAGGAAAGCCAGTCGCTGTCGTTCGTGAGGCTTATCCGTTTTTTAAGATCAAGATAATAGTCATACCCGAACTGTTCCTGTCCGGCCGACTTGGGAACGGGCCGCTTCAGGTAAGGATGCTCCATCAGGTGATCGAGCAGGACCGGGTCGAGCCGGCCTTTCCGGGCAAGGGCGCCCCGGTCGTCGTACTGTGCGGCGCCCCGGGTGAATTCGATCACCGCCTTGTCGATCAGGGTATTGGCGGGACCGGTATCCCAGGCGATCACGGGATCGCTTGAAGATCGCGGCGGCAGATAGGTCAGATTGGCGATACCGCCCAGGTTCAGGGCAATGACCGCGCCTTCCTCCCGGCGCAGGAGAAATTCGTCAACGACAGGGATAAGGGGCGCGCCCTGGCCGCCCAGCGCCACATCGGCCGTTCTGAAATCACAGACCACCGGAATGCCGCTGATCTGCGCCACGCAGGCCGCCTCTCCGATCTGCAGGGTATAATCCGGCGGCCGGTGCAGGAGCGTCTGCCCGTGGCTGGCGATGATGTCCGCGCTCACGGGAAGCGCCCTGACCGTCGTCCCCACCCACTTTCCCCAGACCATGTTCCAGTGGGCGATCTCGGCGCCGGACAAGTCCAGCGGCCGCTTGAAAGCGGCGGAAAAATCCGCGGGATAGGGAACAAAGTCCGAATAGGTAACCCGGTAGGCAGGGTACCTGCCGGAACCCGAAAATTCCACCCGGCAGATATCCAGTCCGTCGGCGGACGTACCGGACATCAGTCCCAGAACGGATACCTCGGCTTGCTCAAAAAGGGCACACGGTGTTTTTTTCATTGTTTCGTTCCTGTCATCAGGCGCAAAATACAATAAAAACCTTTTTAATAAAATATTTCATTTGTAAAATATCGATTAATTCCTATTGAGGCACCCTATGAATTTTACAGAAAAACTCCAGTCCGACTTGAAAAAGGCCATGCTGAGCAAGGACGCCGACACGGTCCGCACCCTGCGGATGCTGATCTCCAAATTGCGCGAAAAAAAGATCGCCCTGATCAAGGACCTGGACGAAGCCGAAGAACTGGCCGTCCTGAAAAAAGCGGCGAAAGAACGTCTGGATTCCATTCAGGCCTATACGCAGGCAGGCCGCAGCGATCTTGCGGAGATCGAGCAGGCCGAACTGGAGCTGATCCGCACTTATCTGCCGGCCGAAATGGATGATGCCGCCATCGAAGCCATTGTCAGAAAGATCATCGCCGAAACCGGCGTAACGTCCCCCGCGGACAAGGGCAGGGTCATGGGACCCGCCATGAAGGCGATCGCAGGGAAAGCAGACGGGAAACGGGTTCAGGCCGTCGTAACCAAACTGTTAGGGGGTTAAGATGTATTGGGTAGATATCATTACGATCCTGGTCGCCCTGATCCTGATCTACAAATCCTATCAGCAGGGCCTTCTGAACAGCGCTTTCCGGCTGGCGGGACTGGTACTCGGGATCATCGTCGCCGCCAACCTCGGCGCCTGGGCAAGCGACATCCTGATCATGCAATTCAATTTATCGCCCCAGGCGGCGGACATTATCGGCTACGCGCTGATCTTCATCGTCGTGATCCTTATCGCCCAGCTGGCAGGGTATTTCCTTCGGACGATCATCCATGCGATCAAACTCGGATGGCTGGACCGTCTCGGCGGACTCTTTCTCGGCGCCCTGAAGGCCGCGATCATCATGAGCCTGATCTTCTGGCTGCTCCTGGCCATTCCCTCCGACACCCTGGGAAGCGACCTGAAAGACAAGTCCGTTTCCTACCGCCTTCTGGGTAATTTCGCCCCTTCCTTGTATGAGAAGCTCGTTCAGCCCTATATGCGCGAGGGCGACATTCGCGACCGCCTGGACGCTCTTTTATCCCCGCAGCAGGATACCCTTAAGGTGATCTCTTCCTTTGAAAAGCAGTTGAAAGAGATCGACGGTGCTGATGAAGCCTTTATCGATGAAATGAAACTGCGTTTTACCGAGATGCCGTTTTCCCGGCAGCTGGAGGTGATCTCTAAATTGCGGGAAGAAAATCCCGATCTGCAGGAGATCATTAACATGCTATATTCCGAGACGCCATGAGACATAAAGCGTTACGGCTCATCCTGGGTATTCTCATTTCCCTTGCCGGTCTGTTCCTCGCCTTTCGCGGCATTCAGTGGTCCGCCTTTCTTCAGGAACTGGGTTCGGTCGATCTTTGGTGGTACACCGGCGGGATGCTGGGAATGGTCCTGGTCCTGCTTGTCCGTGCGGCGCGCTGGCGGATCTTTCTCATGCCGATGGGGTCCTTTTCCGTCATTAACCTGTATAAGGGGACGATCGCGGGTTTCTTTACCAACTATGTCCTTCCCTTCCGGATCGGCGAGGTGGTACGTGCCTATACGACCGGCAAATTCATTGACAGAAAAGCGTCCCTGCTCTTTCCTTCCATTATTATCGAACGTTTTACGGACGGCGTGAGCTTTTTCCTGTTCGTCGTCGTGTTCTCCCTGTTCGTCGACCTTCCGCTGACGGACAAGCAGCTTGCCATCGTCAGGATCTCGCTGATCGTTCTGCTGGCGCTGTTCGCTATCGTTCTATTCGTGTACTACCGCCTGCGCCACCGGATCAGCGCGTTCCTGGAAAAAAAGCACGGCAGGGCGGCGGACTTCTTTGAGAACCTTCATCACGGCATGCTGGCGCTGTTCGATATCCGCCACCCCTTCGCGATCATTTTCTACAGCTTTTTTCTCTGGTTCGTTACCGGACTGACCTACTGGGCGGGCATCAGGGCCTGCCATATTGAACTTGGATTTATCGAGAGCTTTATCCTGATGGCGACCGCCATGATCGCCATTGCCATTCCCGCGGCCCCGGGCTTTGTCGGGACCTTTCACGCCGCGATGGTCGCCGCCCTGATCCTGCTGGGCATCGACAAGAACACCGCCGCAAGCTATGCCTTCCTGCAGCATCTGATCGGCCTGATCCCCATCTGCCTGTTCGGGTTCATCCACTTTCTGGAGGCCAATATGAGCCTGAAGGACCTGAAAAATTTGCGGGAAAAGTCATAGCAATTTATGAAAAAACAGGTAATCGTTTTTATAACAATCTCCGTGCCGGCCGGCAGGTGCCATGCCATTAAGCCAGAATTCATTATTGCGATTAATTTACTTTAGAATAGCTGATCTTCTTTAAAACAAGGTATGACCGGGCACAGAGTCCTTTTTTTTCTGCTTCCCGGCTTATTTGCTTTTTTTCTGCCGGAACATCCATTTTATCAGCTTCGGGTCCGCATAGGCGGGTTTCCATGAACCGTGGCCGACCCCGGGGTATTCCGTGTAGCGGATCTTTTTCCCGCCGGCGTCACGGATGGCATTGACCATGTTCCGGGAACGCGCGACCGGGACGGAGGTATCCTCGTCGCCGTGGAAGACCCAGATCGGCATGGAAACAAGTTTGGCCGCCTGCTTCTCATCGCCGCCGCCGCAGATCGGAACCGCCGCGGCAAAGGTTTCGGGCATGCGGGAAATGATATCCCAGGTGCCGTAGCCGCCCATGGACAGGCCGGTTACATAAAAGCGCCGCGGATCGACCGCTGCGTCCGTCCGGAGGGTCTCAAGCAATTCGATGACGAGGGACAGGGTTTCTGACGACTGCGGCGGCATTTCGTGGGCGTCGAGCCCCCAGTGCACTTCCAGCCACCGTTTGCCTTCCGGGCATTGCGGCGCAAGCACGTAACAGGGATATTTTTTCAAGTTTTTCCCGTTGATAAAAGCGCCCGCCCCCCAGATCAGCTGACGCCCGTTATCGCTTCCGCGTTCCCCGGCGCCGTGCAGGAACAGAACAAGGGGGTAGGTTTTCCCCAGGCGGGGATCCTGCGGGGACAGGATGCGGTACAGCAGGGTATCGCCCGAATCGTTGACATAGCTTTTGGCTTCGAACAGGGCCAGTGCTTCGGGGGACGCTTCGATGGCAAGCGCGAACCCGAAGATCAGGATCAGACAGAGAAAGCGTTTCATGGGACCTCCCGAAAATTTAGTTTATATTTACGAAATTATTTTCGCGATGTAAATGAAAAATCGCTCATTATCAAACGGGGATAAAAGATAATCGTCACCCCCGGCCTCCCCGATTTGCGAAAACCCGTAACATCAGCGGACGGAATGATCCGGCGACGGCTCTTTTCATGATTTTCATTTTGCATAGTTTATGAAATGAACGTAAATTTTTTTCCGTTAACACCGACTAACCAAACTGAGGGAACTTACATGAACGTCGAAAAAATTCTCCCCGAGATCAACGAGATCGGCGATCCGGAACTGCGGGCGAAGGTCGCCGCCATCTGGAATGAAGCCGCCGCCTACCGCGGCTGGACCGAAGAACTGCTGATGGCCATCCCCTTCACCCTGCTGGCTCAGAATGTCACGATCCCCTTCATCGATCACGTCCGCGCGGTGTGCCGCATGTGCATGGCCGTGGATGAGGTCCAGGAAACCCTTCATGCGGAACGCCGCACTCCGGTCAACCGGGACTATCTGATCGCCGGCGCGCTTCTGGCCGATGTCGGCAAATTGCTGGAATACGAGATCGTTGACGGCAAATCGGTCAAATCCAGCTACGGACGCTATCTGCGCCACCCCTTCAGCGGTGTCGGACTTGCCTTCAAGCACGGCATCCCCGAAGAGATCATGCATATCATCGCGACCCATTCAAAAGAAGGGGACGGCGAGAAACGCTCCCCGGAATCGATCATCTTCCACCATGCGGACTTCATCGATTTCGAACTGGTAAAATAGCGCAGACCGGACAAGCTTCACGGAAAACCGGTGTGCCCGGCAGGCGGCGCGAGACGCGGAATAAACGTTTCGGCCGCTTTTATTAACATTCCGGAAAAATAAGCTTCTGTGGACCTTTCCCTTCCTTTATGCGCCTGTCCGGGTAAAAAAACAGCTGGTTTTCTTTAAATTTCGTCATAAATTACTTCGCATGTCGACGTTGCTTTTCTCATCTTGAAATCTGGCACATTGCAAGGCAATAGGAAAAGACGACCGACGCTCGCAAGAGCGGGGGTTTGTCCTTATTATTGCCAGGTCGCCAGAACCTCAAGATGATAGGGTTAACGGCTCCCGCTTTTTTATTTCGGCAACTAATTGATGACGGATAAAATGATCTTTATATGAACGTATCGGTCAGGATCCGATCTTTCGTTTCGCTTTATTTCCGGGTGCGGCATTCGTCGGGGTTTCCGACGGGGCGCTTACCACTTCGAAGTCCGCCCTGGCTTTCCGGATGTCCACCCGCACAACGCGCACCCTGACGGGGTTTCCCATCTGGAATACGGCCTTTGTCTTGATCCCCCGCAGGGCGTGCTGGCGCTTATCATAGTCCCAAATATCATTTTTCAGCGTGGTAATGCTGACAAA
>CALMFL010000231.1 GCA_937862595.1 uncultured Fidelibacterota bacterium | reverse complement strand
CGGTCTCAAACTGATCTTTGGACCCTTCGGTATTGCCCAGGCGGAGCATGGTCAGCCCGAGGTTGAAATAGAGGTCCTTGTTGCCGGGTTCCACGGCGATGAGACGGTTGTAGATCTCCGCGCTTTTTTCAAAGAGAGAATGTTCATACAGGAACTGAGCGTAGCGCAGGCCGATCGTCATGTTCTCGGGAGCTGCTTCGAAAGCCTTGTCGAACATATCGAGAGCGTCTTCAACCCGGTCCTCTTTTGCCAGGATCCGCGCTTTTTCCGCCTTCAGGTCGCCGTTGCCGGGAGCTTTTTTGATCGCTTTGTCGAGTGCTTCGTAAGCCTTGGCGTTGTTGTTCATCAGTTCGCTGTAGATACGGGCGATCTGAATGGGCGCCTTCGGATCTTCGGGCTGAAGCTGGGCGGCAAGATCGAAATTCTCGATCGCTTTTGCCAGATCGGCGTTGCGGTCCTGCGATTCATTACGGATCACTTTATTGTAATGGTTGACGGCTGTATTAAAGGTAAAGCCGTACAATTGAATGCGGAACTGCTTCACGTTCTCGGGAAGATAGTTCGGATCGCGCTGAACGGTAAGGTCCAGGTATTTTTTTGCCTTGGAATAGTCCGCCAGGCCGCTGTTCTTATTCGCATAGATCTCGGCGGCGAGGAGATACGGGACTTCCGGATTTTCCGGTTCCACATCCATGGCGGTCAGAAAATTGAATTCGGCCTTTGCGTAGTCTTTTTGCTGGATATAGACTTTTGCGGAAGTCAGTTCCTGCGACTGGCATCCGAAAAAGGCAAACACGGCAACCAGAACCAGGAGGGGCGTTAACATACGGAAATGTTTCATGTTCGTTTTCTCCTCACGATATTTTTTTCGGTCGAAATATAGGTTAAAAACCATTAAAAAAAAAGCTAAAAGAACAAATCGCGTTCCCCGTTCCTGATGCGTTCGAGGCGGATGCGGGTTTCTTTTTCGGTTGCGGGATCCTGCATCCGGGAGAGATTCTCCCCGATCACCTTCCAGCCTTTCTCGGCGGTCGTTTCGGGCGCGTAATCCAGCAGGTATTCCGCAAGCGTCAGCATCGCGTTCGGTGTGCAATAGCGCTTGATGAACCCGGGAACGGAAAATTCCATGAAATGTTCGCCGGTCCGGCCGACACGGTAGCATCCCGTGCAGAAAGAGGGAAGATAACCCTGGTCCAGCAGCTCGTCGATGATCTCATTGAGACTGCGGGAATCATTGATCTCGAACTGTTCGCGGTTCAGGTTCTGGGATTCGTGTTTTTCCTCCGCATAGGACCCGATCTCCAGCTTGGTTCCGCCGTCGATCTGGGAGACGCCGAAGGTCATGGCCTCACGGCGGATCCGTTCGGGTTCCCGTGCGGTCAGGATCATCCCGGTGTAGGGGACGGCCAGGCGCAGGATGGCGATCAGACGGACGAAATCCGCGTCGCTAACGAGATATTTCGGGTCGACCTCCGTTCCCGCCGCGGCTTTGATCCTCGGGAAGGAAATGGTATGCGGGCCGATATTGTAAACCGCTTCGAAATGGTTGGTGTGGCGCACCAGGGCGAGGACTTCATAGCGCCAGTCGTAAAGGCCGAACAGCGCGCCGATGCCCAGGTCGTCGATCCCGCCTTCCATGGCGCGGTCCAGGGAGGTCAGGCGCCAGTCAAAATTGCGTTTGGGTCCGGAAGGATGATAGTGGGCGTAGGTCTCGGGATGATAAGTTTCCTGAAAGACCTGATAGGTGCCGATCCCGGAGGCCTTGACGGTTTTAAAGCCTTCGACGTCCAGCGGCGCAGCGTTGATATTGACCCTTCGGATCTCCCCTCTGCCCTTTTTAACCGAATAGACCGTCCGGACGGTTTGGGCGATAAACTCCGCGTTGTATTCCGGATGTTCCCCGTAGACGAGGATCAGGCGTTTCTGTCCGTTTTCTTCAAGCGCTTCCACTTCCCGGACCAGCTGCGTTTCGGTCAGGGTCGTCCGGATCTGACCGCTATTGTCGATGCGGAAGCCGCAGTATTTGCAGTTGTTGACGCATTTGTTCCCGATGTAGAGCGGGGCGAAGAGGACGATGCGGTTGCCGTAGACGCGTTCCTTGAGGGTCCGGGCCGCCGTCTTGATCTCGGCGATCAGGACAGGATCGTCCGTATTCACCAGATCGGCCACTTCCTCAAGCGTCAGCCGCTGTTTGTTCAGGGATCTGTCCAGTATTTCGCGAACCCGCGTAAAACCGGGTTTGGGGCGACTCATGAATTCATGTATCTCATCTGCATCGATGAAGGGCTTCATCGCTTCGTCGGGAATGCGGTAGGTCTGGGGTGTAAATTTCATTCGGTTCCTTTTTGGCAAACAATTAGTTTAAGGAAAATATTTGAGAAATGCCAAAGGATAAAAAATATTCGGCTTAAAAAACGTGAGTCGCGTTATTTTATTTCCCAAAGCAAAGATCCCCCTGAACGTTCATTCGGGGGGATCCTGTAAGAGGTTCGATTATGAAGCTTATTTCTGTGCGAGAAAGGGGAGGACCTTTTCTTCGACGTACTGGAGCAGGTCGCGCGGGGCGATGGGTTTGTCCAGGTAATCGTCCGCATTGATCCAGCTTTTTTCTTCCTTTGTTTGGGTCGAGAAGCGGTATCCGGTCTCATGCCCGGTCGAGGTGAACATCACCACCCAGCGTTTTTCGCGTTTCGGCTGGCGGTTCATCCAGTGACAGAGCACAAAGCCGCTGTCAAAATGTTCCATGACCAGGTCGCAGAACACCACATCGGGGTCAAAATCGGGGAAGATCTCTTTGGCTTCGCTGGTATTGTAGGCCGCTTTCACGTCGTAGCCGTGTTTTTGCAGATAGGGGAGATACATCTCGATCAGATCGGGATCGTCATCGACCAATAGGATTTTCTTGCTCATAGTGCCGTCCTTTCAAGATTAAATGGATTCACGCTTTGTAAAATGGGTATGAAGGATCTCGTGGGACTTGTGTCCGCCGGGCTTGCCCAGGAATTCATCGTACAGCGTTTTGATCGATTCGTTGTAATGGGAACAACGCTTCGGGAGCGAACGGTCGATCTCGTAAATGGCCTCCATCCGTTTCTGGATCTTTTCCGGAGTGGAGGGAAGCGGCTGTCCGCCGCCGTTGATGCAGCCGCCGGGACAGGCCATGACCTCAATGAAGTGGTAGGTGGATTTTCCGTTCCGGACGTCCTCAAGGAAATGATCGATGTTGTGCAGGCCGCTGACCGCCGCGACGTTCAGGGTGGCGTTGCCGATCTTGATGCTGGACTCCTTCACGCCCTGCAAACCGCGAACCGGGGTAAAGTCGATCCGGTCCATGTCCTTGCCGGTGATCATATAGTGCGCGGTACGGAGAGCGGCTTCCATCACGCCGCCGGAAGCGCCGAAAATAACGCCGGCGCCGGTGGATTCACCCAGGGGATCGTCAAAGCCTTCATCCGGCATGCGGGTGAAGTCGATCCCGGCGATCCGCATCATGCGGGCGAATTCGCGGGTGGAAAGCACGACGTCCACATCGGGTTCGGTATGCGACACCGAAAGTTCGGGACGACCGGCCTCGAATTTCTTGGCGGTGCAGGGCATAATGGAAAGCACGTAGATCTTCTTCGGGTCGATCCCGGTCTTTTGCGCATAATAGGATTTGATGACCGCGCCCTGCATGCCCTGGGGGGATTTGCAGGTAGAGATGTATTCCAGGAGTTCGGGATAAAAATGTTCAACGTACTTGATCCAGCCGGGGGAACAGGAGGTGAAGAGCGGAAGTTTTCCGCCGCCCTGGATCCGTTCGATCAGTTCGTTGGCTTCCTCCATGATGGTCAGGTCCGCGGCGAAATTGGTGTCGAACACCTCGTTGATGCCGATGCGGCGGAGGGCTGCCGGGATCTTGCCGGTCGTGATCGAGCCCGGGGCCATGCCGAATTCTTCGCCGATGGCGACGCGCACGGCCGGGGCGACCTGTGCGATCACGTGGATATCCGGATCGTTGATGGCTTCCCATGCCTGTTTCAGATAGCTTTTTTCACGAAGCGCGCCGACGGGGCAGGCGACGATGCACTGGCCGCAGTATACGCAGGCGGTCGTGTTCAGCGAACGGTTCATGGCCGGAGCGACCTGCGAGTAGAACCCGCGGTCGACGAAATCGATGGCGCCGACGTTCTGGACCTCATGGCACATGCGCACGCAGCGTCCGCAGAGAATGCATTTTTCGGGATCGCGTTCGACGGCGGGACTGGCGAGATCCAGCTTTCCGCTGCGTTTTTCACCGACGTAGCGGTAGGAGCGCACGCCGTATTCCGCGGCAAGGTCCTGCAGGTCGCAGCAGCCGTTCCGGACGCAGACCAAGCAGTCCTGCGGATGGTTCGCGATCAGCAGCTCGATGATCGATTTGCGGGAACGGCGCACTTTCTTGGAGTTGGTCTGGACGACCATCCCGTCGTATACGGGGTAGGCGCAGGCGGGGACAAGCTGGCCGTTCTCGATCTCGACCACGCAGATGCGGCAGGCGCCGGTGGGGCTCAGGTCGCTGAGGTAGCACAGGGTCGGGATCTTGATCCCTTCGCGTTTGGCGACCTGAAGGATCGTATCTCCCGGGTTGGCCCAGAATTCGTTGTTATTTATCTTTATATTCATAATGTAGCCTCTTTCTTTTTTTTATTCCGCGATGATCGCATCAAAACGGCAGTTCAGCTCGCACTGCCCGCAATGGGTGCAGATGTCCTGATTGATGAAGTGCGGTTCCTTGCGGTTGCCGCTGATCGCGTTGACGGGGCAGCGGGTCGCGCACAGGGTACATCCGATGCATTTGTCTTCGATGATCGTGTAGGTCAGCATCTGGCGGCAGGCTTTTGCCGGACATTTGCGGTCGTAGAGGTGCGCTTCGTACTCGTCCCGGAAATTCTTCAGGGTGCTGATGACCGGGTTCGCGGCCGTCTGTCCGAGTCCGCATAAGGAAGTGTCCTTGATCACGTCCGCCAGGCGTTCGAGATAAAGCATGCCCTGAAAGCGCATGAGCGAATCGACCTCGGTCTCTTCCTCGCGATAGCTTTTGGTGATGCGTTCGAGGATCTCCAGCAGGCGCTTGGTGCCTTCACGGCAGGGGATGCATTTCCCGCAGGATTCGGAAGTGATGAACTGCATGAAGAATTTTGCCAGATCGACCATGCAGGTGGTCTCGTCCATAACGACCAGTCCGCCCGAGCCCATCATGGCGCCGACGGCTTTCAGGTTCTCGTAATCGATCTCGGTATCAAGGAATTTTTCGGGGAGGGCGCCGCCGGAGGGACCGCCGATCTGCACGGCCTTGAAGGCTTTGCCGTCCGGGATGCCGCCGCCCACGGTAAAGATGATGTCGCGGATAGTGGTGCCCATGGGGACTTCCACCAGGCCGGTGTTGACGACCTTGCCGGAAAGGGCGAAGATCTTGGTGCCCTTGGATTTTGCCGTTCCGATCGCGGCGTACCAGTCGGCGCCGTTCCGGAAAATCAGCGGTACGTTGGCAAAGGTCTCAACGTTGTTGATAATGGTCGGCTTGCCGAAGAGTCCGGATACCGCAGGGAAGGGAGGACGGGGGCGCGGCATGCCGCGGCGTCCTTCAATGCTGTGGATCAGCGCGGTCTCTTCGCCGCAGACGAATGCGCCGGCGCCTTTTTTGATCTTCAGATGGAAGGAAAATCCGCTGTTCAGGATATTGTCCCCCAGCAGGCCGTACGCGGTCGCGTCGGCAATGGTCTTTTCCAGGCGTGAGATGGCCAGGGGATATTCCGCGCGGCAATAGACGTAGCCGATCGATGCGCCGATCGCGTAGGCGGCAATGATCATGCCCTCGACCACGCGGTGCGGGTCGCCTTCAAGGACGGCGCGGTCCATGAAAGCTCCGGGATCGCCTTCATCGGCATTGCAGATGAGGTATTTCTGGTCGTTCTTCGCCTGATAGGCGAATTCCCATTTCTTTCCGGTCGGGAAACCGCCGCCCCCGCGTCCGCGAAGACCTGCAAGCTTGGTTTCCTTGATAACGTCCAGGGGGGATTTGTTGATCAGGACATCCGAGAGGGCATGGTATCCGCCGCGGGCGAGATACTGGTCGATGTTCTCGGGATCGATCACGCCGCAGTTCTCCAGAACGACCTTTTTCTGGATTTTAAAGAAGGGAATATCCTGGATAAACGGGATCTCGGGCCAGAGCGAATCGTCGGAAAAGGGGTATTTCCCGAGCGCTTTCTGGATCACCGGTTCCTTGTGCAGGATGGTGCGCTCGATGATCGTGTCGACATTTTCCGGGGTGACGCGTTTATAGGAAATGCGCGGGAAACCCGGGACCTTGATGTCCACGATGACCTCTTCCGCGCAGAATCCGACGCATCCCACGCGGGTAAGCTCGGCGTCAACACCGTATTTTTTAAGTTCCGCTTCGAAGGTATCGTAAACCGCCTGGGCTCCGTTGGCAAGCCCGCAGGTGCCCATGCCGACCATAACGACAGGTTTTTCGGCTTTTTCGAGCGTCAGTTTCGATTTCAGTTCGGCGATCCGGGCAGGGGAGACGCCGGCTGCGGTCCCGTCATAACTGCCGCTGATGAGTTCGACAAATTTATCGGCAGGGACTTTTTTAGTTAATATTTCTTTGAATGTCTTCATTGTTTATCCGCCTGGTCTTCTTTTTTTCTGTACTCGGTGATCAGCTTGTAGACCGATTTGCTGGTCAGCCCGCCGTAATATTTATCGTCGATCACAATGACCGGGGCAATGCTGCAGGCGCCGATGCAGGCGACGGTCTCGATGGTGAACTGCAGGTCTTTGGTCGTTTCACCGGCCTTGATCCCCAATTCGGCTTCCAGGGTGTTCAGGATATCCAGCGAGCCCTTCACGTGGCAGGCGGTGCCGCGGCATACCCGGATCACGTGTTTTCCCAGGGGCGTGAGCCGGAACTGGTTGTAGAACGTCGCCACGCCGTAAACGCGGCTGGTCGGGACATTAAGATGTTTGGCCACCCGGATGATGTCATCTTCGGGCAGGTAACCGTGTACCTCCTGGACATCCTGAAGCATCGCGATCATGTTGGACGCTTCATTTCTGGGATACTTTTTGTAGACTTCCTCTGAACGCATATCTCTCCTTTTTCGGCTAGGATCACCCCGTTAAAAACGAACGCAAATAATAACCACTCTTTGCTCATTTTACAAGGAAAATAGAAAATAAAATGACAATTATCAAAACATTTAAATCCCCGGGCGACGATACGGCATCCGTTCCCGGGAAGTGCGGTTTCTCAAATTGGAAAAGCATGTCATAATGCTTGATTATGATTGATAATTTCTTTATGCTACATAGATTTCTAAAACCGAGGAGACACTATGTTGACTATCATGCTACAAGCAGCGAACGGCGCTGCCGAAGGGGCTGCCGCCGGCCGCGGCTTCATGAGCTTCCTTCCCTTTATCGCGATCATTGTCATTCTGTGGGTCCTGATGATCATGCCCCAGCGCAAACGTCAGAAAGAAACCCAGAAGATGCTGGAAGAACTTCAGCCGAAAGACAAGGTCGTGACCATCGGCGGCATCATTGCCGAAGTGGCGAAAGTAAAGAAAGACACCGTCGTTCTGAAGATCGGCAAAGAAACGCAGATGGAAGTCCGCAAAAACGCGATCGCTTCCAAACTGCCGAAAGAAAAAGCCGAAGAAGCCGAAACGAAAGAATAGCTGGAAATCCGGTCCGTCAGTCCGCGATGCGCGGACTGACGGGCGGATGACCTGTCCGGACCTGCCATGATATTACCCGTCCGCATATACGGCGACCCTATTCTGAGAGACGTTATTCCCCCCGTTTCATCGCACACGGAGGTGCTTCCGTACGTCCGGGATATGATCGAGACCATGTACGACGACGACGGGATCGGACTTTCCGCCAATCAGGCGGGGCTCCGGCTGCGGTTCTTTGTGATCGGGAAGAATGCCTTCGATGACGGCCGCCCCGATTCGGTGTTCATCAATCCTGCGATCCTTGAAGCCTACGAAGAAACCTGGGACTTTGAAGAGGGCTGCCTCTCCGTGCCCGGCATCCGGGAGTGGGTGGTCCGGCCCCGGACGATCCGTGTCCGCTATACGGACGAAACCGGAACGGAACGCGAAGAGGTCTTTACGGATTACGCGGCCCGGGTCTTTCAGCATGAGCTCGACCATCTCAACGGGATCTTTTTTACGGACCGTATTTCCCCCATACGCCGCGCCCTGAACAAAAAGAAACTGAAAGCGCTGGCGGAAAGCCAAAATCGTTAAAATTACTATTTCAAAAAATATTAACGACGCGATGAATCGCGTCTCTTCGAGTATCAATAATCGGCGTTCCTTGTTCGTAAATCGTGGGAGAAGTTGAAAAATTAAAATGAATAGAATATC
>CALMFL010000230.1 GCA_937862595.1 uncultured Fidelibacterota bacterium | reverse complement strand
AGCAGCAGCGTTCCCCCGGGGTTCCGGACGTCCAGATGCAGGTTCCGGATCAGGCGCATTTCCGTCCCGATATCGACTGAAAAATGAAAATGATCCAATGTGAGCGTGAGTGTTTTCATAAGGACTATTAATAACAAAAAACCGCGTAAAAAACAATTAAAAAAGTTCGCCGCAAAAGCGGGGCAATGTAAAAAAATTGTGGCGAAATCATCGGAAACGTCATATATTTTATGACATTTGAAAACAAACAAATAAAGGAGACTCAAATGAGCGTACGTGTAGGTATCAATGGGTTTGGAAGAATCGGGCGGCTGGTATTTCGTGAAATGCAGAAGCGAAAGGACATCGAGGTCATCGCCATTAACGATCTGACCGACGCCAAAACCCTGGCTCATCTGTTAAAATATGATTCGGTCCATGGAAAATTCAGCGGCGAGGTTTCGTCGAAAGAAAATGCCATTGTCGTGAACGGAAAAGAGATCCGGATCTATGCGGAAAAAGACCCCGCACAGCTTCCCTGGAAATCGCTGAACGTCGACTATGTCGTCGAGGCGACCGGTGTGTTCCGCAAACGCGAGCAGATCGCCAAACATCTTGAAGCGGGCGCCAAAAAGGTCATTCTAACGGTCCCCTCAAAAGACCAGATCGACAACACCATCGTTCTGGGCGTCAACGACAACGAACTGAAACCCGAAGACCGTATCGTTTCGAACGCGTCCTGTACCACGAACTGCCTGGCGCCCGTTGCCAAGGTCCTGAACGATGAATTCGGTATCGTCAAAGGCCTGATGACGACCGTTCATGCCTATACCAACGATCAGCAGATCCTGGACCTGCCGCACAAAGACCTTCGCCGTGCGCGGGCCGCAGCCGTTTCCATCATTCCCACGACCACCGGCGCCGCAGCGGCTGTCGGAAAGGTCATTCCCTCGCTGAAAGGCAAGCTGGACGGCATGGCAATGCGCGTCCCCACCTCCGACGGATCCGTGGTCGACCTCGTGGTCGAGCTTGAAAAAGCGGTCACCAAAGAAGAGGTCAATGCGGCGATCAAAAAAGCCGCGGAAGGCAAGATGAAAGGGATCCTCGAATACTGCGAAGACCCCATCGTCTCCGTCGACGTCGTCGGCAACAGCCATTCCTCCGTCTTTGACGCCGACTGCACCATGGCGAACGGCACGATGGTCAAGGTCATCAGCTGGTACGACAATGAATGGGCTTACAGCGTTCGCGTTGTCGACCTTCTTGAAAAAATGGCAAAAATATAGCGAATCAATAAGACAAAGGCTGTTCATCCGAACAGCCTTTGTCCCTCATAAATGTCCAAAATAAAATTCATATTCGCACTTCATCATCATCAGCCCGTCGGGAATTTCAACGAGGTTTTTGAACGTGCCTATGAAAAATCCTACCGGCCTCTGCTTGAGCTGTTCAAAACCTATCCCGCGATCTCCGCGTCCCTCCATTACAGCGGACCGCTGCTGGAGTGGCTGATCGAGCATCGCCCGGAATTTGTCGAAAACCTCAATACCCTGACCCTGCGCGGAAATATCGAACTGATGTCCGGCGCCTTTTATGAGCCGATGCTGACCCTGCTTCCCGAAAAGGACCGTATCGGCCAGATCAAGCTCATGAACGCCTTTCTTCGCGACCAGTTCGGCTATGCCGCTGAGGGCATGTGGCTGGCGGAACGCGTATGGTCCCAGGACCTGCCCTACAGCATTTGCGAGAGCGGCCTGAGGTACACCGTCATTGACGAGCACCATGTCAGCAGCGAATGTCCGGTCAAGGGTTATTTCAACACCGAGGCCGAAGGGCGGACGACCGGTGTGTTCTCCATTTCCGAGACCCTGCGGGAAATGATCCCCTACGCCTCTCCCGAAAAGGTCATCGACCATCTCCTTTCCCAGGTCTCCGACAACGATCAGGATGTGCTGGTATTCATGGAGAACGGCGAGAAGTTCGGCGTTTATCCCGATTCGGATTCCCATCTGAAATGGCTTCAGCGTTTTTTTGAACTGCTGAACGAACACCAAACGTCCATCGTCACGACGACCTTCCGGAACTACTGGGAACATTTCATGCCGCTGGGTATCTGTTATCCCACGGAGGGCGGGTATCCCGAGATGGACATCTGGGCCGGCTCGCTTCGCGGATTCGGCAAGGGATGGCGGAGTTTTCTGATGAAGTATCCCGAATCCAACTGGATGCACAAGCGCATGAGCCAGATAAGCCGGAAGATCGACACCCTGGGCTACACCGGCAAAATGAGCAAAAGCCTCCGCACGATCAAAAAACAATTCTGGTCCGGGACATCCCACGACGCCTACTGGCACGGCGTGCACGGAGGGATCTATCTGCCCCATCTGAGGAATGTCACCTGGCGCAATCTTATCAAAGCCGAAACGGCGGTCGACGAGCATCTTTACAATCTCTCCGGCCAGGTTTACCACGAGGTGACCGATATCAACCGGGACGGATACAACGATGTCACGATCATCACCAAAAATCTGCGGGCGGTTTTCGACTCCCGGATCATGGGAGGACTGGAAGAGCTCGATTACAAGCCTTCCGCCGTGAACCTGTGCAACACCATTGCCTGCTACCCCGAATTATTTCATGACGACATGGATATCAAGCCCTCGTATGACAAATATCCGCGTTATTCCCTGATCGAACGCTATTACGATAAAGACATTGACGTGGATATGGTGCGTGAGCAGGCGCTCGAGGACGCCAGCGATTTCATGAACGAGGCCGTGGAGGTCAAGAACACCGTTAATTCGGATTGCGTCCGTTTTTCACGGAACGGATGGATCAACTGGCAGCGGGCGCATCTCTGCAAAACGATCACCTTTACGCAGGACGGCTTTAAGGTCGATTACCACATCAAGAACAACGGGATCGCCCCGATCGATTTCTGGTTCGGTCCGGAATTCAATTTTTCGGTCAACGGGGGAGAATGGGAAAAACGCTTTTATTCCAGGCCGGATGAACTGAAGAACAGGACCCTGGAATGCGTTTCCGACACGGACGATGTCAGGGAGCTGGTCATTGAGAACACGGCCGACAATTACCGGATCGCCATCACGCTGAAGGAACCCGCAAGGGTCATGACCTATCCCAATATCATCCCGGTGCTTTCGCCCGACGGCATTGAGAACATTTTTCAGAACGTCGTGCTGAATTTATTCTGGAAGCTCAGGATCGCGCCGCGTTGCGACGAAAAGATCACCCTCAGCGTGGATATTTCACCCGCAAACAACTAAGCGCAAAAAAACATGACAATAAAAAACCCGGCCGTTTGGCCGGGTTTTATTATTCAAACAAGATAATATCTTATCTGTTTGCAATGCGTGCAAGTCGTTTGAGCCTGCGTTCCGCTTTCGCTTTCCGGATACGTTTGTCCTGGCTGGGTTTGATATAATAAGAGTTCTTATTAATATCTTTCATGATCCCCGCCTTTTCAAACTTTTTCTTGAAGCGTCTCAGCGCCCGTTCGAGGGGCTCATCTTTATGAACTGTGACTTGTACCAACTGTTTCACCACCTTTCAATGGATTATGGTCATTAATATTTTTAGCCTAAATAATTTCTCAGTTTCGTGCTGCGCGATTTATGGCGCAGACGGCGTATCGCTTTTTCCTTGATCTGACGGACACGTTCGCGCGTCAGGTTGAATTCTTCGCCGATCTCGTTCAGCGTCAGCGCATATTCCCGGTCGATGCCGAAATACATCTTGATCACTTCGCGTTCACGGTCCTTCAGCGTATCGAGCGCGGACTGGATCTCCGCCTCAAGGGATTCGTCCATCAGGCCGCGGTCGGGGGATTTCTGGCCGTAATCTTCAATGATGTCGATGAGTGAATTCTTTTCGCCGTCACGGAAGGGGGCGTCCAGGGAATGATGCCGGCGGGAAATACGGACCGCGTCGGAAACTTCCTGGGTCTTGATGCCCAGCTTGATGGCAAGTTCTTCTTCGTTGGGCGTGCGTTCCTGTTCGCCTTCAAGTTCTTCCGCGGCGCGGGTGATCTTGGAGATCGTTCCCACGCGGTTCAGGGGAAGACGGACAATGCGGCTGTGTTCGGCGAGCGCCTGCAATATGGACTGCCGGATCCACCAAACCGCATAGGAAATGAATTTGAATCCGCGGGTCTCATCGAAACGTTCCGCCGCTTTGATCAGTCCGAGATTGCCTTCATTGATCAGATCCGTCAGGGGCAAGCCCTGTCCCTGATAATCTTTTGCCACGCTCACGACAAAGCGCAGGTTCGCTTCGCAGAGCTTTTTCAGCGCCTTGCGGTCCCCCTGCTTGACCAGCCGTGCGAGCTCGATCTCTTCCTCCGGCTTCAGGGGCTCAAAATTTCCGATCTCATCGAGGTAACGGCTGAGCGCGCGGTTCGCCTCACTGCTGTTCCGTTTCTTTCGTCCGGTGGCATCGCTGTTGATCTTGACCGTCCCGTCAGGGGCGTCCGATCCGTCAGCGCCATCGTTCAAATAATCCAATTCTTCGTCAACCATTTACACCCCTAAAAAAATAAATGGAAAAAAGCGAATTAATATAACATACAAGAAGGGATAAATCAAGAACAAAATGCGTTTGCGGGAAAGGCGCGGACGTGCAGGCTTCCGGTATCAGGCGGGGATAAGTCCGTGCTCGCTCAGGATCGAGGCCAGACGCTCCAGATAGCTTGCGTCCGTATCGTCAAAACGGCCGACCTTGGGACTGTCGATATCCAGCACGGCGACGACGGCGCCCTTATGCCTCAGGGGGATGACGATCTCGGAACGGGAAAGCGCATCGCAGGCAATGTGGCCGGGGAATGCATGGACGTCCGGCACCGTCAGCGTTTCGTTCCTGACGGCCGCCGTGCCGCAGACCCCCTTGCCGAGGGGAATATAGACGCAGGCGGGCTTGCCGTGGAACGGACCGAGGACAAGCCGGTCCCCTTTCAGAAAATAGAACCCGGCCCAGTTGATATCCGGGAGGGTATGATAAAGAAGCGAGGCCGTATTGGCGCAGTTTGCCAGGGGATCTTCGATGCCCGCGATCAGACATTCCGCTTCGTTCAGCAATGCCGTATAAAGCTGTTTCTTTTCCATGATGAACTCCCGCGCCAATCTAAAAAGATCGTCGCGAAAAGCAAACGGAAATTCGGGAAAAATCAATTGGTTTTCCGGCGCAAAATGGGTAAAATTTCTGTGATTCAACCTAACAGGTAAGGAGGAAGGTATGACACTTGCAACACTGCAGGCGCTGGACGGCTTGCGCGACCTCAGTCTGCTGAAATGGTATGTGATCCCCTTGCTGGCGATCGTGTTTTACATCTATGCGAAAGAGATCAGCAAGGCCAGGCTTACAAAGAACTGGGACCCGATCTATGCCGGACTTGCGGTATTCGGGCTTGATTTCTTTAACGAGACCTGGAATGGATGGGTCCTGTGGATCAGCGGACGCTCCGCCTGCTGGACCACGCCCGGCGACACCGGCCTGAGGGTCACGGTCGGATGGAATATCGAGATCATTTTCATGTTCCTGCTTCTCGGGATCGTCTTTTATTATTCCCTCTCCGAAAAACAGGACAGGAAGATACTGGGCATCGATGAAAAATGGGCGGTGGCGATCGGGTACACGATCTTTTGCGTGTTCATCGAGTGCGTTCTGAACAAGGCGGACCTGCTGATCTGGGAATATACGCTCTGGAACCGGACCTTTGCCGGGATCTGGCTGATCCTGATCGTCGGCTATTTTCTTTTCTTCGCCGGCGCGATCTTCGTGATCACCCGCAAAAGCAAAAAAGACAAGCTGATCACCCTGGGCATCATCTACGGCGTACCGGTCCTGATGAACATCATTGCGTCGCTGGGCGGAGCGAGATACTAGAAGACAGAAGACAGAAGACAGAAGACAGAATACAGAAGACAGAAGACAGAAGTCAGAAGACAGAATACAGAAGCCGGAAGTCAGAAGTCAGAAGTCAGAAGTCGGGAGACCTTGGGGGAAAATTGCAGGGAGCTGTTTGCTGCAGACTTCAATGAATCGATCCATAGAGGAGTTACCATGATAAAAAGAACGGGATGGCTGTTTTTGACGGTTTTATTGCTTCTTTCCTGTACGGGAGAGCGCCCGAACGGCCGGATGCCGGCTTTCGATCTTGAAAAGGACGGGCGCCTGCTGGCCCACATTGATGTCGAGACAACGGGACTCGTTCCGGGATTTCACGAAATGATCGATATCGGACTGGTCATCACGGACGTCCGGGGGAACAAGATCGACAGTCTCTTTCTGCTGATCCGGCCCGAACATCCCGAGCGTCTGCAGGAGGGCGCCTATGCCGTCAACGCCTTCAATGCGGAGACCTGGCGCAAACGCGGCGCGCTTTCCCCCGATGAGGCGGTGGACAGCATCCTGTCCTTCCACCAACGGGTGTGCGGAGAAAAGCAGGTCCTGATGGTCGCTTACAACGCGCATTTCGACAGCGCCTTCCTGGACCACCTCTTCCGGAATGCCGGCCGCAGCTGGCGGGAAATGTACCATTATTTCGTTCTGGATATTCCCTCCATGCTGTGGGGAATGGGCTATACCAACCCTCAGGCGGATGAATTCATGGCCTATTACCGGATCGAGGACGAACCGCACGTCGCGGAGTTCCATACGGGCATTACCGGCGCCATGGTGAATGTGAGGATCTATAAAGCGTTGATGGACCTCCACCGGTAAGATTTTTCACACAAAGGCGCAAAGACACAAAGACACAAAGTTTATGAAAGGACAAGGATTGATAAGATAACAAGGGTTTCGTTAGCACCGAAATCCATTTCAAATAATCCGGATACTTTCTTTTACTGAGTTATCAAGCTATAGGGAGGGATCTCATGGTAAGCCATGTTAATGTTACGGGTTTACTATTCTTAGAGGCTTTGTGGTCTTTGTGCCTTTGTGTATATCTTTTAAAAAAAATAAGAAAATTTCATTGTATTCATGGCAGAAAATCACGATTTTTGGCTTGTGGTAAGGGCAAAAACGATATATCCGGTCTATATTCCTGAAAATTAAAAGGATACGTATGTCTAAGAGACTTCAAAGCGGCGTTGATATTGATTTAGGTAATCAATGCTCCCGCACCGCCTATGCGTGGGCAAAGAAAAGTTTTTCCAACCGGCCGGCGGGAGAGGGGAGTCCGGTCCTGGACGTTGAGGGATCTTTTTCCAACGTCATGGATTTTCGCGGCGTGAAGATCGGCATGTCCTCGGACGGGATCGGCACCAAGATCGAAGTGGCGGAGCGCACCGGGATCTACGATACGCTCGGCTACGACCTGATCGCCATGACCGCCGACGACTTGGCGGCCAACGGGATGGAAACCGTGAACATGACCAATATTCTCGATGTGGACCTTTTGGACCACGAGATCGTCGATACGCTGATGCGCGGCCTGTACGACGCCGCGAAATTCGCGAAGGTCGTCATCACGGGAGGCGAGATCGCCGAACTGGGGAACCGCATCGGAGGCTACGGGCCGAACATGCATTTCAACTGGTGCGCCGCCGGGACCGCCATTCTGCCCGAGGGAATGACCCCGATCGACGGTTCGGACGTCCGGCCGGGCGACGCGGTGATATCCCTGAAAAGCCGCGGATTCCGCAGCAACGGCTATTCGCTGCTCCGCCGCATCATGGAGGACGCTTTCGGCGAGGCCTGGCACCTGGAACCCTACGGCGACACCACCTGGGGCAAGGCCCTGCTGACGCCCTCGCTGATCTACAGTCCGCTCATCGCCGCGATCCGGAAGAAGGGCTATGCGGTCAATGGCATCAGCCACATCACCGGCGGCGGACTGGGCGACAATTTTGCGCGGGTGCTCAAGGTCGCCGGTTTCGGCGCCGCCCTGACGGACATTTACGAACCCCTTCCGGTCATGCGGGATATCCAGCGCATCGGGAATGTCCCGGAGGAACAGGCTTACCGTCTCTGGAACATGGGGAACGGCATGCTGCTGGCCGTAAAGGCCGAAGATGCCCCGGCCATCGTTCGCTTTGCCGCCGGAGAAGGCTATGCGGCCAAGGTCTGCGGCACGGTCACGGAAAAACCCGAGATCGTGATCGATACGCGGGGAAACCATCCGAAACGGATTGCATATCCCGTTTCGGAATAAGGAAGGTACTGTTTTTCATAAGCAATAAGGGGAAGCATTTGAAGACATATACCATACAGCTCATGCTGAAACCGGATCTCTGGGATGGCGCAGGAAAGGCATTCCGGCAGGACGCGAAACGGTATTTCAGGATCGACAGCGGAGAGGTACGGTCTTCAAAGGTCTTCACGCTGTTATCCGAAAAGTCCCCTGACGAGATCCGGGATTTTGCGGAGAACACCCTGAAGGACACGATCCTGCATGATCTGCA